>NZ_JAPRGK010000002.1:0-290021 GCF_035726465.1 Enterococcus sp. E4-150
AGTCTTTAGAATTTCTGTAGTAAAATCGTTCATATGGAAGTCCTCTTTTCTGTGAATGTGTTGTGGTAACTCTATTCTACAGAAGGGACTTCCTTTTTTCTATTTACACAAAATATTTTACACTCTCAAATTTTTAACACCAATTAGTTTTTTTACACGATTTATATTAACTTCTTTTGAAGTACAAATCACTACATAAATAGCCTGAGTAATTTCAAGAAAATATACATCTACAGGTAAAGTCTGTATTCTCTTTTCTTTTGGTAGATAATTACCGTATTCATCTCTCTTTTTTTGTTTAGAATATTCTATACTTGCTATAGCTTTGATAAATCGGATAGATGGATTTATATTATCTTCTCCATCGAATAAGTTTGGAATATCTAATTCTTCAATTTCTGAAAAACTTTCCCAGCTATAAATTAATACAGCATCATCACCAGATAATTTGATACCTTTAGCTTTGTCCTTTTGAGTAAGATTAATTTTTTCACGAACTACCCTATCCAACATAGACGCTCTAACCGTTTCTAATGAAGAGATACCTTCCAATTTATATAATTTACAAATTAATTTTTGATTAGCCATTATGTATCTCCTCACATTCAATTATAAATTGATCATAATTAATTTCAAAAAAGCGTCTAGCAATTCTTTTAGAAAATAAATTTCCCTTTCCAAAAGTTGGACAGTAGTCCATACTGGTTCTTCCCTTTTTTACACGTATAGGTTTAATTTGTATTTTTTCCGTCATTACATGCTCAGTGGAAACAAATCTCTCTCCCCTTATTTTCATATTTTTTAAAATATATATCTTTATTGACCTTTCTTTTATTAAAAATCCGTTTAAGCTTAATCCGTCCCACTGTTCTACTAGTGATATGTCTAAAATATTGGGATTAAAAAATATTTCTAAATTGATATCAAGCCATTCTACCAAGAAATTGGATATTCTTCCTTTTGGAGTCATCTTGATTTCTAAATCAACAATTTCAGCTGAATATTCATTATTAGCATTTGGAGTAAATATTAATTTATTTTTCTTTCTATTATGTTGTTTAATATTTACTTCTAGTGTAATTTTAGAAAACATGATGAAGAACCATTGCATTAATATTGATAAAATATACGAAATTGCTCCAATCGCCAGTGTAATTGTAGCACTTAATACAATCTTCCTAATAGTTTCATTTTCTATGTTTAAAATATCTAACATTTTATAAATTATATTTTGATTATTGGTTACAAAAAACGCTGATATAATTGTAACAAGAAAATTTTTAACTAAGTTCCATAATTTATTCATATAACACATCTTTTCCATAACTTAAAAAATCAAGTATATTTGCAACAGTTTCATGCTCTGAATTCAAAAGTTCGTCATCTATCCCAATTACACCATTGTTCATTACTATTAACATATATGACTCTGATGTTCTAAAATGAAGTTTGCTAATTTCCAAATTTTCATCTTCTAGTAAATAACAAATATCTGCAGTGTCAGTAAAATCTATATCTTCATCATCTATAACATCATCTAATTCCGAATTAACAAAATTACAGTCTACTAACTTGATCTTTAAATCATTTGACGATTCTATCAGATTAATAAATTTCCAATTATTCATCATCAGCTGTTTAACAGAAAAATCAATAAAAAGATTAAATATATGATCATTGGATAACATTTTTTTGTATTCGTTAGGACTGTATTTTATACCGAAAGAGTATCCACTTTTCCCAATAATTAACTTAGAAAAATTACATTTTTTTGAAAAAGAAACTGTATTAAATTTCGTTTGTGTTAATACTTTAAAATATTCCATATTACACTCCTTATAATTAATAGTAGTGTCATTGAGTTTTATTATTCATTTTATTTTTAATGCATTCCGTCAATTAATTATATCAGTTTAAACAAAAATATTGTATTGAATATTATAAAATTCTTAGATTGTGTATCGCCCCTCAACGAGGGGCTATTTTTATCGTTTCGGAATCATTAAAACGTATTCTGGAAAACGAATATCGACTGTTTGACCATTGATCGTATCGCCGTTCGGATCGTTGGTTCTTCGCAACATTGGAAATACTCTTCTTCCAGCAAATCTTCGAATGTCCAACGTTCCATCTAATCCAAATCGAAGTCCACTAGGTAATCCGTATGCTGCATTCACGTCATCTCGAACAATCCCTGCCGATCTACAACGCCCTACTTCGACATTTGGATTATCTGCATCCATCCAGAAAACGAATCCGTACTCTAAGCTGGGCGCTCCGTTCTGTGGAACGAGCCATGCACCAATCCGAAAAACCCCTAATTTTAATTCATTGAATTTTTCCAATTTACCAACGTAATTTCCGACGGTTTTCGGCGCACTTGCTGCAATGATCTCATCGTGTGTTTGAGCTGTGTCAGCTAGACGCCTTCGAACATTGCTCATATTCACCCCCGGGCATTGATTAGATCTATGACCGCTAAATTCGTTATGACCTAGGACGTTTGCCGAAGTTAATCCAAAACGGCGCATTGCATCTCTTGCTCTCACATCAAAAGCTCGTTCCTGCGCTTCGGTGAAAGATCCGTTCCCTACTAAACAAATGTGGTAAGTTGCTGTGTTGTGATTACCTACACCGTTCGTGACATCGTTATCTCTATAACACAGCTGAACTGTTCCATCTCGTAAAATAATCTCATGGTACCCGCCTGTGCCCCACCCTAGCGAACCCCGCCAGTGATTTTGAAATGCCCAGACATCGCCGCTAGTTGTAGCTGAATGATGGCGAGCGATATTTCTTACCTGCGAGACATTTCGTTTTGCATTGGTTGGTCCTAAAATTCTTGAATCGCCTCTTAAATCTTGAATCGTAGTCATAAATAACCCTCCTAATTTTATTTATAGAAAAAGAGCAGTCAAGCGACTGCTCTCACTTTTCTTTCTTGATGACACTGACACCTAAATCGAATAACCCACCAGCGGCAAGCCCTGAAACGGCTCCTGCCCATGCATATAAAACGACTGCATCTTGCACGAAAGATAATGCGTATAAGACACCAAGAAAAATACCAGCAATCACATTGATCACTGGCAAGATTTTGTAATTGTTCACCTGCGTTTTGATTAACCCCGTCACTGCGATCACTAACGGTGTGATGATTGATGCTGCAGTTAAAATTTGTTCCATCATTTTTTCCCTCCTACCTGAGTAAAAAGTGTTTTTATCTGTTCTTCAATTGCAACCAGTCGATTGCCATACTCGCTTTGACTTTCTTGCAGACCTTGGATGGTACCATTCAGCCGATCTAACGTTTTTCTCAAATCAGTAAAAACCGCATAGAATTTTGCCACGCCAAAAATAACTGTACTAGCAAGCGTAAGAATAGCGATCCATTCTGCAATTGTTATAGATACCGCATTCATTTGCCACCTCCAACTAAAAAATAAAAAAACGTTAAACTATAGCGACTTTTAATCAACTTTATGGTAAAACTCCTCTTTCTCTCCTAAAATAATTTTTTTCTGTTATTCTCTAGCTCAGTACCACTATTTATCTATTGAAAAAGGCGGTAGCTCATATTCATAAGTCACACGCATTTTTTTTGTACCATCTTTTACGATTGGCTCATCTAATAACACCCTAGACAGAAACTCTGCATATGCGCTGAACCGAATAGTATCTATTTGAGTCATGATTGTTCCCGTATTTGCATTCCCAAACTCCCATGAATACTCATCATTGTAAGAGTATATTGCATCTACCAAAACTGTTCCTGAACTCATCTGTCTAGAAATCATCGTATCAATGTTGATTCGCCAACGATTAAAGAACAAGTAGTTTTCACACTCTGACAAATTTAATCCGCGTCCGAGATTTATTCCGGTCCCTCTAAAGGTAAACTCACGAATAAACTGAAATGCTTCATCGAAAACTAAGATATCCCGTGCCCCAGAGATTCGCATGTACCACTCTTTCCGTTTTTCTGAGTAGACAATTCCTCTAATTTGTGGGCTTGCAGCTGTTGTGGTCCTAACTGTAAATGAATCGATTACTTCGGATGGATTATCTAACGATACTTTTCGAATCGTGTTCGTCGCATTAACAAAATATAATTCATTGCCTACAATTTCCATGTCCTCGATGATAAAATTTGGAAGTTGGTATTTTTTGTATTCTAGATCTTCTTCGACACCTCCATCAATTCGACTAAAAGGAAAATTATCAAATACATAGAGATCCCTAGAGCTATTTGATGCGTAAAATCGCCCCCCTCGCCTCATAAAGTAATGAAAGGTGAATGGCAATCTAAAAGAAAAGATTCTTGCAAATGATGGATTCGATCCGGATGCTGGTCCTAAATAAATTGAACGGATCAATCCGTTTCCCTGAGTCTCTGAAAATTCCCATTCGAATTTTTGTGAGGTGATACTTTCCGTACGATTGACAAGCTTTCCTCTTTGTCCCACAGTAGGTGGCACGTTATCAATGCTATCTGCCCAAGCAATTACGTTTCCTTCGACGAATTTATCTTTCATGTTTGCATCTTTCTCGTTATCCGTCATTTGGAGAAGTTGTCCAAAACGGGCCAATCCTACCGTGTCCATTCCAAAACCAATACGTTCATTTACTCTAGCAAAAGCCCGCAGAATCTGATGATTAACATAGTTATGCTCCTTAATTTTTTTAACGACTTGATCGTCTTGAATCAGTTCAATAGTTATATTTCCTTGTACTTCTCGCTTTTGTGTAGGTAATCTCACCAGTTCTTTCATTCGATATCCTCCAATTCAATCGTTACCTTTTCTATCACAGTCATAGAATGGATAGTAGGAAACCAGACCTGTTCTAGTACTGTTCGATCCGGTGGTGTCCGTTCATAGGTTTTAATTTCTAATACCCGCCTTACAAGTACTAGTAAACTGTCCTCAGTGGAAACTTCTACTCCTTGATGGTTTAAGTTATTGACCAATTCTTCTTGGCGTTTTTTTAACTCGCTTACTGCTAAAATTAATTTATCCACGGCATAGTCCACCTACCTTCATTTTTGAAGTACGCCAGTGACTTTTAGTACGGCATCCGAAAAAGTATCGATATCTTTTTCCAGTTGTTCAAATTTACCAGTTAACTCCTCTACTTGTTGAAAAACTAATTGTCGTAAGTCCTCAAAACGTTTAACATAATAATCAGATATCGGCTCTAATTCTTGATCGATCCAAGATTCTTTAAAATCAGTTACGATGGTCGGATAGTCCAACGACTGACCATTTTCAAACTCAACATAAACATGAATCAATACTTGACCTGTATATGCGTAAATATCATTTGGGAGCATCACGCTCGTTCGTCCTTTTTCTGGCTCTTCGATTACAACAGATCCGTCTACACTCTCAAGTAAAAAAGAGCTATCCGCATTGACAAAATAAAACCCTAAAATGATGTTCGCATTTGTCAAATCTAGCTGTTCTCCCTCAAGTTGAAAATGGATGATTTTTTTGGCTGTTTTTTGGTCATATGTGAAGAACTCGGTGTTTGTAGCCACATCGACACGTTTTTGGGCAGTCTTATTTAGAGTGAGTTCATTAGTAACAAATACTTTTGCCATGCGCTAAATCCCCTTTCATTTGGATTCTACTCACTATCTTCCATATCCCATAATTCTTTTAGATAGTTTCCAATTCCGTCACGACAAACCTTTTTATTCTTTTGATAAAGTCCAGCGTCTTGAATGCTAATGCTCGGTGAGGTTGCAACTCCTTGGTACTCATCAATTGATGCTGTCATATAAACTACCATCTGATTCTCAATCATTACTTGCCCGAAAACGTACTACTTTTATTAGTCTTTAACATCTTGGTTTTCCTCCTTCTCGAATTCATCCATCAAGCGATCATAGATATCAGCCTCTTTACCTGAAATCACACCTTCGTATTTTCCAAGAATTTCCCCAAAAGCTGTAATATTCCTAGCATATGTGCCGCCTTCAATAATGACTTCTTCTGAAAGTAGTGTATTCATTTCTTCCAAAAACTTTTTCTTCAAGTCTTTTCGGATTTTGTAATCTGTTCCATCCTCATTGATCACCAACTCTCCATTGGAATCTTTTTCCGCGTATAAGTCATAGAGTTCTTTTTGGGCTTCTTGAAAGCCTTCTAGTGCCTCCATCACAAGATTTCTAAGCTTGCTTCTCTGTCTACTTTGAGAAGCGGCCTTTAGATCCATGCTTTGTAAGAAGTTAAGTGTTGGTGCCAGCTCATAATTTTTCAGCGTGATTTTCATTTCTATATTCCTCCAATTCTTTCCTTAAGAGTTTTATTTCCGATAAAAGTTCTTTTGCTACATTATTGGCAACAACTTCTAAATGATGCTCTGTTGAATATTGTAAATTGTAGTTCTCAGGTACTTCTTTAATTTCTTCTGTAAACTCAGGATATACCATCTTTTCCTCTCCTCTATAAATCTACTATTGACCATGTTTGTACCGTCCCATTCGAATTAATTGCTCTCGGTATCATAATTCGTCCAGATAAGCTGCTAAGGTTTCGTAATCTATAGATAATACTTGTCGCATTCCAATTTGAACTATTTGAACGCACGTAAAGAATATTATCTACAGCTACATTACCTCGCATACGAAACGTTGCTGCACTGCTGATAGTTCCAACCGTTATCGAAGCATTTAAATTTCCATGAGTGAACCAAAGCGCTGGTGAATTACCACTTGTCCAGCCAGCTGTTGCTGGCATGGAACGATTCGCTCGAATATCCAGAGACAGTGCACCTAAAGTTGCAGTATAGACCGATGATGTAATCGTTCCGCCAGAAATTCTGTTTGCAGACATGGTTCCGGCTGTGATTAAATTAGCTGTTAATGTTTCAGCAGTAATTTTGTTTGCATGCAATGTTCCAGCTTGAATCCGATCACCATTGATCGTATTTGCTCGCATATGCGTTGTTTCAATTGCATTTGCCGCTATCTTTACCGCAGTCACGGCATTTGATGCTATAACATTTGCCGTGACTGCTCCAGCTGCCAATTTCACAGTTGTTACTGATCCACTTGCTAATTTATCTGCTACAATTGATCCTGCAGTTATGTGTCTTGCGATTATTGCATTTGTTGCTATCCGGTTCGCAGTAATTGTTTCTACCGCAATTTGATTTGCAGTAATCGTATTTGCTGCGATCTGTGAGGCAGTAATCGTATTTGCGGCAATTTCTGTCGCAGTAATTGTGCGCGCTGCGATTTCGTTTGCTGTGATGGCGTTCGTAGAAATGTGACGCGTGATAATCGCATCAGAAGCAATTTCTAAAGCAGTAATCGTCTGAGCATTAATTTCTCTAGCGGTAATCGTGTTAACGGCTAAGTCATCCCCGACGATACTTCCTGCTTGAATTTGTACCGATGTAATGCTTCCGGCTTGGATTGATCTAGCCAAAATTGTATCGGCTCGAATTTTTCCACCATCGATTTCAACAGTATCTTGCCACTGCCAACCATGAAGCAGGTCCTCTACGTCTCGAATATCTGCCATTGCATCGTCGATTCGTTTTTGCGCATCAAGGAAGTTTTGTTCAGCTGTTTTCAGCCGTCCTTCAAGATCCGGTAAGATGTTTTGCTTCAAATCATAAAATATCTGATCGTTCTCCGTCAGGCGTTCATCTAATTCCGGAAGAATCCGGTCATTCAGGTCTTCCAAGATTCCTTCTAGTTCATCCAGTTCTTTTGTGTTGGCCGTTTGGCCAAACACCTCGTCGGAAAATGGACCAGCACCATCATGATGATTGACTGCTCGAACTCGGTAATACCATTGCAATTTAGTCTCGGTGCCATGTGTATACGCGTTGACATTTGTGGTCCCCAGCAGATTGCTTGGTCCTGGCACAAAGCCTTTTTCTTGAGAGCCGTAGATTTCATACTCACGAACGGTCAGTCCCTGCATATCCCAAAACAGAATCACATTACTAAAGCCACCATATGCGACTAGATTACGAATAACACCCGGTCGGACATTAGCAATATTCCCTGGCCCAATCACTGGCGGTCGATTGATTTGTTCCTCCCGATCGCGTTCCTGTTCTTTTTGGGTGGATCCTAACGTCGATCGACTATCGCCAATCTCAATCGATTCATATTTGTCTAGAAGAACGTTCCAGACTGACTGATTAATCTTCGCATTGACATTGATGCCTAGCTTGTTAAAGGACACGGTGACCGTGTCATATAGTTCCAATTGCTCAAGCAGTCGATGTTGTTCCTCTCCCGTGGCACTGTATAGATCCGCAAATTTTACTTTTAGATTTACTTTAGGAAGCCCGATTTGATTGCTAGAAATATAGTACTGTGCGAACTGACGAAGTTCTTCGACTGTTTGAGGATTGCGACTACTTAGATCAACTGTCTGCACACGTCGTTCCGGAAACTTATCGACATGGGAACTATCCAGAATTACCTCAGGCAAAACTAACTCTGGGGCATCCTCATCATTCGCTCGAGCATATGGTCGAATTGATGTGTAGGTACTCTCAATCGTTTCTTCCTGGACGAGATCCACTAGGTTCTTGCCGTATGCAATAACAACGCCAGTGTCTCTTCCACCGTTTCGCATCAAGCGAATTTCGTTGTTATCGAAAATGTACTCCCCGTTGTACTTTTGAAGAATTGAGCCTTCTTTTCCTCCCAAAGCTTCAGCTGCACTTTTGAAATGGTCAACTTCGGCAAAGTCTATCGCGGTGACGGTCGTCAGATCTGTAAAAACGGTAAAATCACGCTGTGGAACTAAAAGAGCACGCCACTGATTCAATGCCTCTTGGGCTGAAATAGTGGCATGCTTCTGTCCTTTGTTTAGTGCTGTTTTATCCAAAATTAATGCAATATGTTCACAATAAACCGATACGATCCCATTTTGTGGTTTGGTGATCCGCACGATTTCAAATCGTTGACGCTTTGATCTTGTGCTCGGTCCTACATCGACCACAACTTTTTTCCCTTTCTCAAGCTGAGAAAAAAGAACACCGAAAACTGGATAGGTAAATTCTAGATAAGGAAAATTATTTCGTTTTCGTGTCGCAAATACTTTACTTGCTTCTTTTAAGAGTCCCAAGCCAAGCGTGCTGTAATTATTGTTTGCTTTGTCATATAAAATCGGCACACTCATATTGCAGTCACCCTCCATCTTGGCGTAATCGTCATTTGTGTGAGCTGAGTTGTGAACGAAATCGTGTTTGCTCCTGGTCGTAGCTCGGGCACATGATAGCCATCAGATTGCATCAGGATTGCATTGGATATATTCGCTATTCCATCCCGATAAGCCGTCCCTAACTCGCTGTCGATCGTAATCATGCCAGCACCGGCAGCCCTTAAAATGCGGAACTGCCTTCCATTGATGGTCAAGGTCGCATCTGCCGTCCCACTATATCGAAATTGGATAAGTGGTAAAGAATTGATTGGTTCCGGGTTCTCCAAGGTTCGTCCGGGCACGTAAGCAGTTGCTGTTTGGCCATTGAGTCGATACATCATCGGCTTGCATCGAAAAGGCAATGCCACGTCAAAATGATCACGCCATCGATCGAGGATGCGAACTTGATCATGAAAAATGCCTTCGTAGAAGTATTCCGGATCCTCAGAAAAAAGAAGCCGACTGTATCGCTTGGATTCCTTCAGCCAGTGTGTGATCTCTCTCACCTGCTGAAAAAGCGATTTGCCTGCTTCTTTTCTAAGTTCCATGGGAAATGTTTTGATAATATCTTTTTCTCGTTCATTGTCATAAATAATTGCACCTTGTCGGCCATCGACCTCATCAAAGCGCAAGTCAGTCTCTGGAATCGTCAATTCCATCTCATTAAGTAAATAAAGATTCTTATCGATCGACTTATGGCCATTAAATTCAAAATACGGTTCATTCGTCATTCTAACGACCTCCTTAATTCATCTGCAGTTTGTTGGGCAATATCTTGCGTTAGTTCTGCTACATCGCGATTGTCATTAATATTCACATCATGTAAGTGGACTTCCACACGTGGTGAGTTATGGATCGTTTGGTTCGTTGTCGTTGATTCACTCTTAACTGCTGGCAACGACAAACCAAAGCCTGCATTACCGGCAATGGCCACGGATTCGGCTTGGATATTCGGCAAAACAAGTTGCGCTCCCAAGTTCTCAATGGCATCTAAAGCATAATGCTTGAATCGCTCAATCCCTTCACCTATTCCGGCAGGGATCCAACGTCCCACATCCATCATCATCACTTTCGATGGTGAATTGATATCTAAGGCTCGTTGCATCGTTTGGGCTACTTGGTTGGCAATCGTGGTTGCAGTATTTAAAACTTGTGCTTGACCGGCGACCAAGCCGTTGTTTAGTCCGATCATGGAATTTTGTCCGATACGATAAAACTGATCGGGTAAATGACTCATCTGATCTGGCATCCGTTGGGAACCTTCACGGATTGTATCGTTCGCATCTCGCATCCCCTCGCGATAAGCTTGATTTGACTCACGCATAGCGGCTGTGGCGATCCTTGGCATGTTCTGCAAAGTTCGATCGACATCGCGATCCATTTTCTCAAATTCTTTGACGACTTCTTCTGTAGACTTCTTAGACTTCTTAACCATCTCATCGGTCATCTTGGCAATCGATGTCAATACTTTGGAAGAATTCTGTTCAATCCCTTGGGCGATTCCTTCAACCATTGGCTTGCCAATCTGGTTACCCATTTGATTGGCATTGAGTTCTTTGTCCATTATTTCGATCAATTTTTTCGCCAGTTGAGCCATTGATTTTTCTGGATCAGAAGAATTTTGATTGATCCCTTGAGCCAATCCTTCTGTTATGGACTTTCCATGTTTTCGGTAAAGTTTGGACGGAGAATTGATTTCGTTGGCCACCTTGAAACCTTCATTCATTTCTTCGCCCATTTTTATGGTGACCCTTTTTACATCTTCGGTGCCTTCTTTGACTCCTTCTTCGGCTCCTTCTGCGACGGCTTTACCTAAACTCTTGAAATCAGCTTCTTCGACTGCTTGACGCATGCTTTGTTCAGTCTCAAAAACCATTTCCTTGGCTTCATCTGGTAATTGACTATCATCAAATCCAGCGACTGTTGCTTTCTCCGCTGCCTCGTAGTTCCCAACGTAGACTTTTTCTAACTCTTTTAACTCTTCATCGGACATATTGACCATTTCAGAAATTAATCCGGCATGTTCTGGTCCCAATGATTTAACGTAGGTGAGCATTTGATCACTAACGCGTCCGGTCAGGCCGTCCACATTTTCAGCCCATTCATTCATAATTTTCTGGTTGGCTTCCATGGTTTTTCGCCAATCTTCCACAGAAAGACTGTTAGCTGTTTCAATTTCCTTGTTACTGTTTTTCACAGCTGACACATAGCCCTCGTATTCACTCTTAAGGGTATCGACCACTTTTTGTTGGACTTCGTTCAGATTGTCATAGATGATCTCAATTTGTTCCGCTGACTCTTTTGTTGCTTCAGAAACTTTTCGTCTGGCATCTGCTTCTTGGTTTGCTAAACTTTCGCCTTCTGCGACCAATTCTTTCTTTTTGGCCCCTAAAGCATCCTCTTGTTCATAAACTTCTCCTAATGCTTTTTTGTATTCCTTTTGAGAAATCTCGTTGTTTTGGACAAGCTCGTCCCATTCTTCCCGCTTTTTAGCCAATTCATTGAGTTCATTTTCAACTTTGATCAACTCTTCATTGACTTCAATCGAACGTTCTAAGATTGCATTCGCTTCTTCAGCACCACTTTGTGCATCAATCCGATCACGAATAGCATCAGCCGACATATTTAAGTTGCCTGTCTCTGCGTCGATTTCTAAATTCAGATCATGGATAGAACCATTCAATTGATCGACACGATCTTGAAGCATTTGTTTTTCTGTTGCGTTCAGATTTTCTTTTTGAGAAAGAATGTCAATTTCTGTGGCTAAGTTTTTCATTGCCCCAGCACTGGCACCGAATTCTTTTTGCTGTTCCTGATAAGCTTCTTTTGATGCATCAACACTACCCACAAGCCCTTCTGCCGCATCAGCATGCGTTCGCATTTCATCGGTCAGTTCTTTCGTAGCCTTTCGGGTATCTTCCGTTGCATTGCGATACAATTTCCATGCTGCAACACCTGCGCCAGCTGCTAACGTCACCCAACCAATTGGACCAGTTAGGGCAGCCTTAGCTGCAGTTAAAGCGGCAGTGGCAGCAGTGGAGGCTTTCAACGAACCCGTCATAACACCTGCGGCAACACTCGACAATTTCAATTGTTTCGTTTGCAATGCTTTGGCCACAATGTCAGCTTCTGTTACCTTTGTCGAAGCGATTTGCGCAGCCATTTGGGCTTTTGTGGCAATCAGTGTTTTTGCTAATACGGCATTCTTTGCGGTGATTGCCGTATTCATTTTGTTCACAACCGTATAGCCAGCATAAGAAGCCAACAAGCCCATGATCGCAAAATCGTATTTTTCAACTGCTTCAACAACTGGTGGGATCACATCCGCCACACCATTCAAGACTTTTTCAAAATTCTTTCCAAAGTCCTGGACATTATCTTTCATCGATCCGTAGCGTGTTTGCCCAAAGGCATCATCCATTGAAGTGATAATATTTGCCGTACCACGAGCGGTGGCAGTGGCCATATTAGCAAACGAGCCCGACCAGGTATTTCCGGCTTCTTGTGCGGCACCAGCGACGGAAACAACCGCTCCTTCCCCTTCGCGCATTGCGTGTTCCACCATATTGAGGAATTGTCCAGCATCGATTTCGCCAGCTCTTAAGGCATCTCTGACTTGCCCCACGCTTTTTCCAGTCGCATCGGCATAGATTTGCCAAGGATCGATCCCTCGACGTACGATTCGGTCCATTTGCGCCATGTTGATGGTACCTGTTGCGCGCATTTGAATAATGGCATCCATGACATTGTCCATGGTTTCCGCTGATCCATCACCATAAAAGACAACCGCATCACCCCAGATTGCGTATGATTCGGTAGACTTTTCAATATCCTTGTTTTGCAAAACCAGTCGTTGAACAGATTGCGCGGCACCATCCAAGGTATAAGATGTACCAGTTACAACATCTCGGACACCCTCCATACCTACAGCAGCTTCATCCGAACTACCAGTCAGCCGAGTCATGGTGCGCTCAAAATTATTCAAGGTATCGATTCGACCAAACGCACTATCCATGGATCCTTTCACTGTTGTAAGCGCAGCTGCAGCTCCTTTGGTGATCAACATTGCTGCACTTAATTTACCAACACTTCCAGTCAGGATATTTGCGGACGGCTCAGGGGTATCAAACGCCTCTTTTGTTTTTGATCCTGTCTTTTCAGCTGTGTCAGCCAATAAGCCTAGATCTTTTTTCATGGCATCTACAGCATTACTAATCGACTTTGAACCCTCTTTTGAACCGGATTCTAGACTTTTCGCAATACTGTTACCGGCTTTTGTAGAAGAAAGTTCAACTTGCGGAACCATCTGTGCAGCCGATTTAGTGATTATATCTGTTGAGGTTGTTGCTTGTTTAGCACCAACAAGAAATGATTCGCTGATGCTTCTCCCCATAACAGGTGTTGAAGACTCCACAGAAGCAACAAGACTTGCAACAGACTTTGTCACACTATCATTGGCTTGATTTGCTTCTTTTGCCCCTGATTCAAAGGATTCGCCCATCACACGGCCTGATTTTGCTAGTTCTTTGCTTGTGGAGGCAACCATATCGGTTACACTTTTTTTCACGCTATCCGTTGCTGCATTTGCGTCTTTTGATCCTGAATCAAAGTTATCACCAATTGACTTCCCAGCTTTTGCTGTGGCAGATTCAGTCGTCTTTCCTAAGTCTGATACGGTCTTTTCAACCGAATCCATGGCTTTATTGGCGGACTTGGCACCTGATTCGGTATTGATTCCCATATCAGCGCCAACTTTCTTCATGACATCATCGGCATTTTTACCCAATTGAGAAAAGCCATGTTCGACCATGTCGATCTCTTTCGTGACCTGTTTTCCATTGACGATTATGTCGATCGTTACCTTACCATCACTTCTGCTCATCTTTTTCACCTTCTTTCTTCGGTAGGGCATAGGCTTGTTTTGCCTCTATCAGCTGTTTTTTCGCTCTTCGGATCTCTTTGCCTTTTCCTTCCGGCAACTCTCGTTGACGGATATCAACGATGTGTTTGAAATGTGTATCACTAGGCAATCCATTGAACAAGGCAATGAACTTTTCCCAGCGCATCTTGCCTCTTTGTTCGAACAAATCAATGTGATAAGCTTGATAAAATGCTGCAAAAATACTTTCAGCGTCATGATCAAAAGAGAAATACTCTTCCGCAATTTCTTTCATCTTTGGTTTCATGAGGTTTCCTTTCCAGTCATAGCGTGGCTTTGGACGTTCCCAAATGCCAAAAGCTTCTAAGACAGACAGGAAAATCTCATTTTGTGTTTCAATGTCACATAGGAAGGAGACACCCAATAAAAGCTGCAACCCCAACACAATTTTTTCTGATTCTGTTAAAACTGGATCTTTTAATAGGTCAAAAAGACGTAGTACCGTGTCGAAAGAAAGATCGATTCGATAAGTTACGCCTTCGATTTCCACCGTTTCTTCTAATCGATACTGCAGTTTCATCGTTCTAACCTTCTAAGTAGTGCTTCATTTTTTCAAATAACTGTTTTTTACGTCCACCCAGCTCTTCACCTACCGCTGAACAAATCTCCATGTAGTACTCAGAAATGAAGGTATAGTCTGGGGAAAGCTTGTATAACTTTTCAAATGCACCATCGCCCAAAAGTTGATCAATCACTTTCTCGAGTTCTTTTTGCGCTTGCTTATCTGCTCTTTCAGGTGTGATTGTCTCTTTTTCTATTTTTTCAGTGATCTTTGCAGACTTCGATGCGTAGCCTGCAACCAATTTCCAAAATGCTTCTGCTCCCTTTTCAGACGTGTCAATGTAAAATGTGTGCTCACCGATTTCGATTGGCAGTTGGGTTGTTTTCACTTGGATTTTCACCATGCTTGTTTCCTCCATTCATTTTTATGTAAAAAAAGAGAAGCGATAAACGCCTCTCTTACTTCGTTTCTTTTCCTGATTTGCTTGCTGTAGCAGATTGTGCAGCAACACCTCCGCCTGAAGCCCTTTCCACTGGTGTCATGTTGAAAGTAATCGTACACCCGAATGCTTCCTCGTCTTCTGCGGCACCGGAACCGGCTACAATGTCGGTCACAGTTGCATGGCCAACCCATTGCTTCATTCCGTCTGAACTAACAACTTTGTGCCAAACCTTACGTCCAACACCAGTTTTCAACTTCATGTTTGCAATCATTTCTTGCGCAGGATCCGTGGCATCATAAACACCTGACACATCATAAGCAACTGTCACTCGATTGACCGCGTTGGAATGTTCTCCATTATAGAAAAATCGTTCTGACGTTGAATCTGCACTAGAATCAGAAATATCCTCAATTCCAGCACCTAACTCTAGCCATGATGATTCCGACGGTGTAGCTGATGTAGTGATAAATGGTGCAATAAAATGCCCACGTTTGCTATTTACATTAAACATTACTCTTCACTCTCCTGTTTTTTCTGTTTAAAGAATAGTTTTGCTTGTACGACCAAACGATAATAAAAGAACTTTTGATCATCTTGGCCGAGTAAAAATGGTTCGTTGGAAATCGTCAACGCCATAAACTGATAAGAATCATCTTCTGACGGAATGGACTTCACATTTTCTAAGATTTCAGACAGTTGATAAATGACACGATCACCAGAAAAACTTTTCGTTTTGAATCGAAACTCAAACGGCAGTTCCTTGACCTTGTCCCCATTCATATACGATTTGACCGTCCGTCCTCCCGGCAATGGTGCCAACCGAATCGACTCCTCCTGATCGATGGCTTGGATGATCACCGGCACATCGGTTTTGCTGGCTATTTCCTGTAATCGATCAATAAAATCCATTATAGTTTCGCTCCAATCTTAAATGCCTGTAACCAATCACTTATGAATAACGGTTTCGCTACTTCATCCCAAAATGGACCGGTGCCAGGTTGCTTATTGACAAATGAGATCCAAACCCCTGTTGTTTGGTGTTCACGTCCGCCATAGTATTGCGGACCAGCATAAGGTACATCCCACACCAGCTGACTTCCTCTGCCAAATACATAGCCACTATCACGTAGATGCATCGTGTCCCACGGTACTACGGTTTCGTTCATGGTTTGTAGCATTCGGTTGGCCATATTTAACTGACCAAGACCAAGGTTATCTTCACTAAGTTTTGATCGGACACCAGACAATTCAATGTCAATCTTGATCCCAGACATCAGACCACCTCAATTTCGAAGCCAAACGGTTGCGGTGAATCGGCAATCAATGGAATGACTTCGGCAATCGTGTACTGTTTTTCAAAGATCTCAATTTGATCTGCAACAGAAAACTCCGGTAGTGGTCCAGTGTATTTCTTGACCATAGAGATCAATGCATTGGGCGTTTGTACTTTCCCATCGATGTCGCGTGGCTCAAACTTGACTGTGTCATCAAAGCGAACATGCTCAATTACAAGATCCTCCTCAAGAATTGGCTCGCCTCTTGGTGTTACACCAATTTTCTTCCGATAGATCATTGCATGAGGAAAAAATCGTTTTGGTGGCATTCTCATTGACTCACCCCACGATATAGCAGCCCGGTTCCTGACAACTGCAGCATGGCGTCCCCAGAAAGCAAAGGAGTTTCATTTGTGGATGATGAACCACCTTTACTCTTAGAAACACTCATCCGTCCAATGGACCAACTGTCAGGCTCCTGCATGCCAAACGTGGTAGTGGCATCTGCTTCATGCATGTACTCGATTTGATAGGCAACAGCCACCTTAAATGCGTTGCGCCGCATCGGAATATCTGATTCGAGATCATTGCGTTGATAGAAACGTCTCGTTTGGATGTCTAACAATGCACTGGCTCTCCTAAGAAGCTTACGAAAGTCCTTTTCAGTCAGTTCCGTTTCTTTGTCTACAATGCGTTTGTACTCTTTGAGAGACAAATAGCCACATGGTTCGATGCTTTCTTGATCGTCAAAGATTTCATTCAACGGCTTTCTACGTAATCGCTCCATGATTTCACCTCCATGAAAAAAGAGAATGGTTATTCACTCTCTTTTAACAGCTCAATTAATTCTGGTTTCTTGGCAGTAGATGGATACTCGATACCAAGACGGTCTAACTCAGCTCTAAGCTCATCAACTTTCATGTCATCGATGACAAATGATTTACCTTCTACCCTAGTCTTCCCCGGTTCTTCCGGGGTCATGCTTTTGGGTCATCGTAAGAGATATAAATCGCAGGGCGTGCTTTCTTAAGTACTAAGCAATCGTAATAATCCAACCCTTTGATGGTGTCACGGTAACCGCCACGATCCTGGTCAGCAGGGACCAAATCAATCGTATTGTACTTCTCGATTGGCTTAGCAACGGTAATAGGCGTCATAATGAAATTAATATGCTTGTCTTCATCGACCTGCAACCGATTCTTAGCAACCTTTTGGATGATGATGTTCGTGCCATCGAGCATCTCAACACGTCGATCGATACCGTTGAATTGAATAGTATTGGTAGTAAAAGTCTTAGAAACACCATCTGCATTCTTCAATGCTTTGTAGGCATCACTAGACATAAACGCCACAAACTGACCAATGACTTCTGTATCAGTCATGTACGCTTCAGCATTATCGAAACTATCTAAAATGTTAGATTTTGTGATTGTTTCTTTGACCGTTTTTCCTTTGTAAATCTTATCAGAAGTATCAAATCCAGCTTCAAGCAAACGAGCAACAGCGGTTTGATCTTTCTCAGGAATCGTAACTAATCGAGTGTGCTCTTCAATGACAGCACCTACTTGATAGGCTGCATTTTCCGATTGATCTAAGCGATCCATGTCGTAGCCCATCCAACGTTCCTTTTCCAATTTTAAAGTTGACTTCTCAACTGAGATATTGTTCCGTTGATTTTCTTTATTTCGCTTATAATCGGCAGCAGTAAATCCTTGCATTTCATTTACCCGGACTTCATGAGTCCCCACGAAATCAGCTTCTGTAATATCTTTTGCCCCTTGGGTCAATACTTCCCATACTTGCGACTCAGCTGCAAATTCCTTGTCGATTTTCGCTAAATCTTTACTGTCTAAAATTACTGGCATTTAAACCACTCTCCTAATTATTTTTTGTTCTTGCAATATTCTCGGTTAGATTATCTTTCCAGCTTTTTTCTTTAGGTGGCTCACCACCACCTGTATTGCCAGCAGCCACAAATTGCTTTTTCTTTGGCTCTGGTGCACGATCATTAGATTGAAACAAGTAACCTTCATCTTTTTTCAATGTGGCCACTTTTTCATCTAATCCTTTGACACCTTCGTCAGTCATTTCCAACTCATCTGCCTTCAACAAAGCTTTCACAGCTGTAATGTTCTTAGCTCCAGCTTGTGTTAAAGCTAATTCAATCGCAGCGTTCTTACGATCTGCTAGTCTTTCAGCGGTCACTGTTTCTAACTGATTTTTATAGTCATCAATTTGTTTTTGCAGATCTTCATTTCCACTGTTCGATGCTTTCAACTGCTCAACAAGCGCATTTGCGGCGGTTAAATCTTCGTTTGCCGTTTTTAGCTTTTGAGACTTATCATTAAAATCAGCTTTAGGCACAGCATTTTTCGGAAATTCTGATTTTATTTCTTTTGTCACTCCGTCTAGATCAAACTTCCCATCCTCTCCGACGTGTTTTGATAAAATTTCTTTGATCCATTCCATGATTCATTCTCCGTTCCTTTTTATTCTGGTTGGTACCAGTTTAGAGTGTGAGTTATACCGCTCACTCGGTAGATAAACAGTTTAATGTCATATTCAGGACAAAATAAAAGCCTAGCAAGCTAGACTAAACAAACCAAAATCCTCAAACTTCAAAGCAAGACCAATTTTATAAAATGCTAGTAAGATTTCAGATAAGCTCAGTTCACTTTAATCCTTCAACATGCTTCCTCCTTTTATGAATACACTTGTTCTCTTGAGTAATCTCGGCGCAATAACTGATCATGCTCGTTGATAAAAGTACGCAGTGCTGCTTGACGTCGTCTGACCAGTTGTTTGAAGTGTTGTACATCTTCTTTGTTGTCCATTATCGTTGCTGCGTTCAATTGCCGCTTAGCACGTCGGATAGCAACTTCCATGCGGCGCTGTTTTGCAACTAAGTCCGCATTGTCAATCGCTCGCTTTGGATCATACTGCTTCATGTGAACATCAAGATCCGGATCATAGATTTGGATGTACAATCGATGCCGACAATTGATACCTTGGGTTCCGTCAGGCTCACCGTATCCATGATCATAGATCGATGGAATGTGCCGTAATTCTTCCGGCGAATCCTCTTTACGGACAAGCAAGACCCATCCGCCTTGGATATGGGCACAGTGTGGTCGTGCAGCCATATGGCTACTCATGATTGCTGTGACAATGCCATGCTCTAACCCTCGCTTAAGTCGTAGATCCTGATAAACACGGTGAGTTGTGGTTTTCAAAACCATCCGTACGTAGCGCTCAAGGCTCCATTCACGCCCTGCCTTGTCGACAAAGGTCGTCATCACCCCTTTTTCCACCATCGCATAGATCGATTCTCTAAGCGCCTGTTGTGGCGTTTTAGTGCCGCCAATGATTTTGGCCACAGTATCGTTTAAAACTTGTTGATACATCTTAGCCAGTGGATTATTCGGATAATTAGTGTCGATCAGCGTTTGATTGACGTGGTTGTCGAGCTCTCGCCATTGCTGATTGAAATATGACTCCATCACATTGTCGATCTCCGTTCGTGGTGGAGATTCTTTTCCGGTTTGCTTAGCCAAATTCTTGTCGAGATCTGAAACGACCTCAAATCCCATATCCACGATGATTTTACGTAACTGATCATAAGAATACTGGCTTGTTTCATTGACCACTTGTTGCAAAGATTGTTGATTCAACAAATTTAATTGCTGCATCTTTTCAAGCTTCCATCGAAACGCATTATCTTCTGTGAGCGGTGTTCTCGTTGGCTTGTTTAACTGACTGATAAGTAGCTTCATAATTTCGTCTTCCATCGCCATGTAGGCGTCTTGGACGTAAGAAGCCTCAATATCTAGCTGGTTGGGTGTAATGGCCATTCAATCACTCCTCGAAGTCTCCGTATCCAGAATCTCGTATTTTACCAGTAGTCTCATCAACTACATCTAATTGCGCTTGTCGGTAAAGATCTTTTGCCTTACTTTCAGGCAACTTCATTATTTTGGCTAAAGTTAACCATCCGGGAATCAGCCCATCATTTTTCAGTTCACGATAATAATCAGATTCTGACTTTTTATCTAAGAAGATGCCATCATCAAAATTCACACCGATCTCTTCCCGATTTGGAGATTCACCACTAAATAGTGGTTTCCCATCAACTTCTGTGGCTCGACCTAGCTCACACAGCGCTAGCACAACATCCCGAAGGAATTCCTCTAATTCGGTTGTTTGTTGGTTCCTTGATTGATACGTTTGCGAGTTCTCGCTGATTACCTCAGTTGCCGTCTTATTCGTAGTACGTACCCCGGCACCATCGAAAACGAACGTACCAGTCGAAAGTCCCACTTCCATTTCTAGAAGTCGCAAGCGATGATTAATTGCTCCGATGTATTGTTCTGTTCGAATATCATGAGTTAAATCAGTAATTTTAAATTCATCAGGGTTCGTACCAGGAACAATGACATAGAAGTCATCATCTTTATCAAAGGTTAATTTCGTTTCGCCTGTTCCCTTGTCAGGAATTCCACTTAGCATAGATTCAGGAAAGGCCGCTCTTCTCTTTCCCACGTCAATTTCATGGTCAAACGCATCCAACGCTTTGTTTAGTCGATCTAGCGTTCGCTTACAGTTGTCGTAAACACCCACACCAAGCGGAGAATATGGGTTGATATTGTTAAAACCTGCTGTCTTAAAATAAGAGAAGATTGGACGTTCAATTTCTTCACCATGAACAGCCGCCTCAAACTCTTCGTACTGCTTTAATGTGTTTAAAGATACTTGCATCCCCAACACATTGGATTTTTCACTTTCGTATAGTTCCATAGAAACCCAATACTCACCATCGATCCACTCATGGAATTCTAACAAGGTATAATAGAACGTTTTGTTCCCTTGGGTTTTGATCGTTTTAAATGCCATTGCACACTGACTGATCTTATTTGTACTGCTTTCCAATGGAAAGAAGGCATCCGGGAGCGCCCATGAAAATTCCACTTGTCCTGATTGATCATTGAAATATGGTCGCACAACTAAGCCACCCAGAGCCATCGCTGGTTCAAGATACTTACTGAGATTACGCTTGAAGTCATTATGCTGAAACACTGACTCTATCCAAGCACTGGCTTCATCATATTTTTTTGATTTATCATCTTTTCCGATCGTGATTTCTGCCTGTTCATTGAACATTACCTTCGCATATTCAGAAGCAACCTTGCGGGCCATATTGATATTCGCCTTTGCTCTCTGATCAGAATGACAATGCGTGTACCCTTGGTAATAAAGCAAGCTGTTTTGAATACGATCATACTCTTCACGACTCATTTGAATCTTTGGATGATCTAAAATACTTTGTAGCTCTTTTTTCGATCCTATCGCAACCGCCCCCTTTCCAAAAACTCTTTTTATTACTTGCCAAAATGACACCTGATCACCTCCTGCTAAAGAACATAGCGTTTCGTAAAGTAATTAATCGCATAACGACATTCGTCTAATGCATGGTTGTTTTTATCCACTGGGTAGCCAGAATCATTCCGAACGTACATTCCTAATTCTTTGATGAAATGATAATGACCATACTTGCCATCATGATCGTAAAGAAAAAAGCGTCCTTTTGAAAAGGCGCTTTGCGTTCGTTCAATCCCTACTTCAATTTTAGTGCCATTGCTAGTTACTTTATCTTTTGAGTTGTTGTCTGCTTTTGTTGTGACGATTCCTAACACACGTAATTCCTCACTCAATGACTTACAGGCTGGATCGACAAAGAATTTTGAATGCTTAGGCAGCCATGACCACTCTTTATAACACCATTCTTTAAACTGCTTAATTTCCTTGGCATACTCACTCATCGCTTTCGTGACACCCGTGTCGGCACCACTATGGTAGAAGTTAGCCATCCGATAGAGATAATATTCTCCATCTTTCCATGTAACGAGATTTAAGGAACAGGTAGTTGCATCACTTTGTCCACCATCAGCACTAAAGAACGCTTCTACAGGCCTGCCTGCGATTTCTTTTGTCATATGAGCATCGTCATTGAACATTGAATAGATCACGCCTTTAGGCATCACACGATCACCTAGCCAATCCCTTTTATATTTATACTCAGAAACCCTACATTCTGCTTCCCATTCTTTTAGAGCTTGTTTCGTTAAAATGGGATTGTCTTGTGGTCGCCAATGACGAAACTTAAAAGACCCAGTTTCTATAAAGGGTTTAAGAGTTTCTAGGTTCGGATGATTTGGTGCTGGCGGATTCTGTTCAGCGAGATGATAACGAAAGCTAGAAGCTTTAGTCCGACGAAAAGCCTCCTCTATGACCGCTTTGTTAAGCAGATTGAATTCCAAAAAAGTGACTGTTCCAAATGACATCCCAGTGATAGCGCCGACAGCATTTACTTTTCCACCGCCTTTATAATAGATCCGCTTTTCTCCCTGTGGTAGATTGATCCATAAATGATCCCCATGCTCATCGTGTCGAATCTCAGCACAGCTGGCAAAGATATGTTCCAGTCCGAACCCTTCACAATCCATAAACATTCTGTAAGCTTGTTCTTGGTTATAAGCAAGTACAAGATGATTCGTATCGGGATGTCCTGCGTATATTAATGCCATCTTTTGAGCATCCGACATCGTCTTACCAGAACGAATCGTTCCCTCGTTCAATTCCATCCGAATCCCTTTGAGTGGTTGAAAAATATTCTCTTGTTGCTTAGTCGATAACTTCATCTGGCTCATCTTGCCCACTCTCCTCATCTTCCGCTATTGGACCAATAAGTGCTTGACCGATATCGATAAGGCCCTGTACTTTATTTTGCTCACCTTGTTTCAGAATAAGTTTAGAGACTTTATGTTCGAGAATATCAGCTTCAAAGGTTATCTTCCGTTTCTGCTCTTCCATTAATACAACTTTGCCTCCTAATAAGGATAATTCATTTAGTTGTTTAATCGATTTTGTCAACTGGTTACTGATGCGAGTTAGAGAATCTTCAATTGAGAGAATATCATCAATTTTACGATATACTTTTCTACTTACTTGAACATCTTGCATAACCTCACGCTTGATCTCAAGCTTTTTACCATCAACATCAAGTGGTGTTTTAATATTGCGCAGTTGCTGGAGACGTTCGACTTCTTCATCATTTAAACCAGCTTCGGCTTGTTGAATCCTTTTCATCATTCGAAGTTGCCTTATCTTAAGTAGCCGTATTTCTTCAGACAAAGCAAAAGAAGGATCATCATTCAAACTAGAATAGATGTCCTTCTCTTCATCACTTAATGTCTCAAAAAATATTGTTTCATACTCGCCTATTTTCAAGGCATTTTTATTACCTACTGGCGGAGAGGCTCGGCTATTTCCTTTGTTACCTTTAGCATTTTGATTGCCAATAGGAGCGCCACCTTGATTAGTAACGTTACTTTTGCCATTGGTAACGTTACTTTTCAATTCAGCGCTCCACTTGTCTTGAGATTTCCATTTTCTAATTTGAGAATCTGAAACATTTAATTCAGATGCAATTTCTTTTAACCGCTTTTCTCCTTTAGATTCCAACCAAATTTTCTTGGCTTCATCTCGTCTTGGATCACGTTTTCTTGCCATTCAATACACACCACCTCACATTCTGTTTAGGTTGAGTTTTGTTTTTCTATTTTCCTTCTTTAGCAACGTCCCATTCTATTTTTAAATATATTCCAATAACTTTTGAAAAAACAGCAACAGCTTGCTTGTAATTTACTAACATTTCGCTTACTTTTTTATAATTATTCTCTGCTGTTTCTAGATGTCGAACATGTTCCTGATATTCATCTATCTCCTCAGGAGAAAGCTTATGTTTAGCATCATCTTCTGTCCCTGTAACCTTATCAGCATTATCTAACTCATATTTTTTCAAATTTGAAAATACTTTTTTATTTTGGTCTAAAATATTTTTATAATGGTCTCCATCATATAAATTAATTAAGCATTCAATGTATCTCCTAATATAAATATGCTTACCGTCATTTTTTTCCGCATTGTAAAGTTTTTCTTTCACATCATCTGCTACTATTATTTTATCTCTCTCTATATATATTTTATCTTCAATTTCTTTGCTTTCAATCGAATTAAAATATAATTTTAGCAGTTCAGAAATCTCTTCAATTTTTGGCCACTGTTCATGGAATACTACCTCTTCCTTTTGTAGAGAAATCAAAAGAGAGATAAGCTCTGACGACTTTTGTCTAACTCCGTCTATCCATTTTATTCTTGCCTGGGCTTTTAAATTAGCATCTATTTGTTGTTTAGCTATCTTCCTTTGTGTACATACGTTCATTATTACACCAATGAGTACCATTATAGCTGCTATAAGAGAAATCAGTGCTGAAACACCAGACCAAATAATTTCTCCGTTATGATCATAAAAAATACCTGGTAACATTCTATCACCTCCCTCAGTTTTAATATAATCATCTACTAACTTTCAATACCTTTTGATATAGGATTAGCTTAAATAAATATTTTTAAACTAGAAATTTTTCTAACTGATTTGTTTAGAAAGCTATAATACTTCAAAATAAAATGCTGTATTATTTATTAACCGAATAAAATCTGCAAAAGAAACTCTTTCTGGGGAAAATCTTCCATGAAGATACGTATGTCTACCCAAAAAAAGCTGCTCCGGTTTACTAAAATCTTGAGTTATCAAATATTTTTGTATAGTTACTCTGCATTGTTGCTCTGCCATCGTATATATATCCTGATCATCATTTTCAATGATAAGTTCTTTTAACATTCCTACATTAAAATTTCTTTTCATTCTCATATTAGGACTTTTTTTCTTGAGTGAACAATGTTCAATCAGCATGAAAATATTCGCTATACATAATTTATAGTTTTTCCAATTCCTGTTTAAAACATCGATGATTTGATAAACGATAATTTTGTATTCCTCATCAGTATTATCAGCAATGGAATTCAGCGTTTCAATTAGATATGAAAAATTATTTCTACAATAAAGACTCAGCATATATCTATTAATCTCTTCTTTTTTTAAAAATGAAACACTATAAACATGAAGAGTAGGATAAATAAAAGTAGGTACGGTCCATCCTAAATCAGCCATTATTTCCAACTGATGCATATCTACTTTTGTATTTATTATTTTAGAAATCTCTGCAGTAAATTTTAAGCCTTCCCAGTTTATAGAAGATAAAGCAGCTGATATTTGTTCTCCCATGTTTACTTTCTGTAAAGGTCGAATTGCATCTTGTATCATTTGAGCCATGGGATTAACATACCTAAGCGTTTCCTTAATGGATTGCAAAGCAGCTCTAAAATATGGAAAATTCATTACATTTACGCTCTCCTTAAAAACTGAATTCATCTGGTGAAATGATTTTAGTGATTCTTTTAGTGAATCCGAAAAGTAATCAGCATAATTAAACGGTTTATAATTCATCATCTTATATATTTCATTTTTATTATCATCCATAAGCTCTCTCCTGAATTTTCTTACTACATATTATTCTAGTTATAACTCTATACAAAAATCAATAACTTTTTATTCAAAAGCCTATTATTATAAATTATCTAGAGGCGCGATCAAAAAATTAAATTTAGCTAGGAAATTTGTACACCACGACTGTGAGATACTTTTCTTCTATCACTCCTTTATAATATAAAAAAAGACCACTCAATGAGTGATCATGGTTAGATTTTTAATATTAGTCCCCCGTCTCGTTCAATATGTCTTTCATAAAAATCAATTAACTCGGATTCTCCTAGATGATTTCCCTCTATCGCATCTGATTTTCCATTCGTATTATCCATATTTATTACGGATAATTCGATAGTGGTTATACTTAATTCTGTACAATATTCAACCAATTTTTTTAGATAGTAAGATGCTATACCTTTTTTTCGATCTTCTGGTTTAACTACTTGAATCCAGTTTAAAACTAAAGTGTCTTTTGGTTGGGGAATTGCTCTGCATGGATTTTCAAATGAAGTGAAATCCATTTCAAATCGTTTATTGCCTTCTTTATCAATTAGATAAAAATCTCCAGGTTTATTTATCCTATATTCTATTCCTTTATCTGCAAAAAACTCTGGCATTCCCCAAGATATTACTCTCTCGTTAAGTTCCATATTTTTCACCTCAGTAAAATCTTATCACAGATATTGTGAAAATAAATACTAAGTGTATAATTTTATTTATCAACGAGTGGTCCGCTGAAATAACTGACAGGGAGGATTAACAAAGTGAAACAAACCATCATAGATGCTTTATCAAATCAAAAACAAGTTATATTTGTTTTTGATAAAGAAATTCAATTTACTGCAGATACTTTGGTTGATGCACTGCCGAATGAAGAAAATTATATTCATGTTAAGCAAAAAAATGTTTATGGTGATACCGGCAGTCGAATAATTAATTTATCTACGATTAAGTGGATTCGTTTAAATGCCTAAAATATAATACTTCGTATTAGCTTTGCAATGTCAAAAACAATTGCAGGGCTTTTCTTTTTATTAGAATACAAATATTAATTAAATATTTGCATGAAATTTCTTTATCCATTCATATTAATAGCCAGTGACAACAAATAGATAATAAGAACGTTTTAGGAGGAGTTGAGTTCACATCCTTTTTATTTATGTTGGTTGCCACCGACTATCGTTAAAGAAGAAGCATCGAAAACGATGCATGTTTTATTTTTGAAGAACAATTATTCGGAATAAAAAAATGAATTAATTTGTGAGTGTCTCATCTAATAATTGCCTTCACTTATAGGTGGGAATGGTTTACAAATTTTAGCTAATCTCAAAAAGGTTGATTTGGTGTCCATATTCAAAATAATTATCAATCTTATTTTTTATCCTCTGAGACATAGATTTGACTGTTCCAACAGCTAAGTCCATTTTTTCAGCAGCTTCTCCATAAGTGCATAGATCTTTATTGATCAGATGGAATAATGTCAGTTCTTTATTAGACAATAAAGATTCTTCTCCGTCACTTGGAGCAACATTTCTTTTTTCTTTGGGGAAACCGTCTCTTCAGCTGGTTTTTCTATTTCTTGCAAGTAAACTTCATAACTCATAACATCGATATCTGCCACTTTAACGGCTCTCCTATGTTTTGGTATCTTCTTAGCTTGTTCATCATCAAATGGTTTTTCTCTCCCTGTTTCTAGCCAAAATAAAGCATATTCTGTTGTTGATATAGCTTCTGCTATCACTTTTTGATCTGCGATGTCTTGAGGAGTGCGATCATCTATTAACTTATGTATCACTCTCCCATTTTCGTTAACAGGCACGCGATATCGTTTATTTAAAATTTTTTGATGCTGTTTTTTCAATATATTCAAGTCAGTTTTGTATTCTTGAATCAACTCATTCATATAGATAGCCTCCTCAATTTCGCAAATAAAAAAACGGACACAAATCAACAAGAAAATTCTTGTTAACTTGTATCCGCCAGTTTTCTGGTAGGATAATATTTAAAATAGTTGTTTTACTTCTTCTTTAACTTGCTTAACTTTATTGCAATGAGACTCTATAACTGTTGTTCCAAACGAAGGAAGCTCGACACTTTTCATTTGACCGTTTGAAATAATGATTAAACAATGTTCTCCTTGCATTTTTTCAATGTCGCTTAATTCAATTACCTTTAACTCCATAACTGCCTCCTGTGATATAATAGACTTACCTTGGCAGGGGCAAATCATATTTGTCACGAGCAGCGAGCTAATAATGGCTTGCTGTTTTTATTTGTTATCAGATAATAAATCGACAATTTCAGCATACTTCGTGTCTTTCAGCATGCTTTTTAGTTTATTGTTTTCTTTTTTGAGATTAGTTGTTTCATTATTCAAGGAAACAACTGTCAAAAGTAGAATAACTATTGCTATGATACTAATAACGTTTGTAATCATTAGTTAATTACCTCCATATCCACCAATCTCGCTACAGCTAAATTCTCTTTGCTTTTCGCTAACCACTTGTCGCATTCCATCGTGTTTTCAATACGAATGATTGCTGAGTGATTATAGACGTGTTCTACATATCCACGAAATGGATAGATGAACTCCTCTGCTTCACAGCGAACCATGTCACCGACTTTGACTTTTGGTTTCTTACGTGTTTTAGGATTCTTTGTCGGCATATCTAGCATTAAACCGCCGATACCATGACTACTAGCGTAAAATCCGTCTTTTAGTTTCATTCTTTCTCCTCCTCAATTCTACGAATCTTAAGTTCTCTATGTGCAAATTGATTGCCTTCCTCGACGTTTCATTGACCATCACTGCCTTTGTTCGTTTCAGATCGTCAATCTCACGTTGAATGCTTCGAATACGCATTTGAATCACTTCTTCTGTTGTCATGATGGACCACCTCGTTAAAAACGCTCTTCCTTGAACGTATTCCGATATTTTTTAGCTAATATCAACGGCACTTGATATTGATGACAGAACAACTTTGCCTTGATCTTAAAGTCTTTTGTCTGCATTCCTTTAACATCTACGACTTTGACAAGTTTGCCGTTTTTATAAAATGTGAAGTCGGGAATATACTCGATCTTGCGATATTTCTTTCCGTCTAGTTCAAATTTCGGCATCAGCTCAAATCGTTCCTGAAGTTTTACTTTCCAGCCGTTCGCTTCTGCTTGCCACAAGGCTAGATCGTAATACTCTGCTTCCGCGATAGAATCAAACTTGATACCTCGATGGATAGTTTTTCGATTACGATATTTATTCATTCTCAAGAAGCGCCTCCTTCTTAGCCTGATAAGCAGCAAAGCGGGCTTCTAATTCTGCTTTTTTATCAGGGTCTAGCGTCTTTTCTTCTTGAGGTTTGTTGACCCAATCAGGTAACTTTTCACGCCGTACATTGTTTTGACGTTTAGGAAGATAGTTTTGTTTTTTCTTGTTCTTAAAAGCTTCTTGAGCTTTTTCTGCTGATTCCATTGTCTTAATTCCTTGATTACTCCATGAATTTAATATCGCTTCAACATATTTTTTCAATCCTGGCATCTCAACGTTGTTTTCGAAAGCTAATTTAAAAGCAAAGAGAATCATATCTGCTCCCCAAGTTTTAATCATCGGTCCTAATGCTCCTTGCAAAAGTCCAGTAGGTGCTTTCCCCCAGTTTTTTTGGATGAACTCATACACGCCTATATCATCTTCTTTATTTGTCTTGTTTTGTTTTGTATTGTTTATATAAGCTGAAGGATTTACTGTAGAATCTACTGAAGGATTTACTTCCCTATTTACTTTCGGATTTACTTTACTATCTACTGGAATATTTCCAGTAGTGGAGTTTTCTACCGTATTATCTACTGTAGTTTTTACTGTAAAATTTCCAGTTAAATCAGAAAGGATATAAACACCAGCTTTTGTACGACCTCTCTTTTTATATTGAAGGAGTCCATTTTGGATCAATTGGTTTCGATTATTAATCAATGTTTTTTCAGACGTTTTAGTCATTGCTTGTAGCCTTGTATTGGCAATCGATAATTCGCTCTGCCATCCACTTCTGTTTGCTATAGCCATAAGCTTGTACCAAAGCAATTGGGGACCAGCGCCAAGCTCGTTATATTCAAGCCAATTGTCGAAAGCATTAAGCTGTCCGATATAATCCAATTGAGTCCCTCCTTTCGTTCTAGTAATTTGAGGGAGAAAACTCCCTCACTAATTATTTAATGGTGGATTCGATGCATCGAACAGCGATTCTTGTGCTTCATCTGTCTGAACTGATTCTGCATATTCTTCAAATGCTGTTGAGCCATTGTCAGTATTTATTTCCACTTTTTCTGCTTCTTTTCTTTCAGGGATATCCTCTTCGACTTCTGTTTCAGAAATGATGCTCCCATCTTCTTGTACTTTTTGTACTTTTTCGTCTGAGGTGGTGGCTTCTTGCATTTCAACGGATAAAATTCCCCATTTAGAAAGGAGATTTCTAAGAACAGTTTTTCGAGCCATCGCATTGTAATCTGATGCCCACACACCGCTTAATTTGGTTTTGTCACGATCTTTACTGTTCGCGATACGATGTGCTTCTATTTCTTGCTTGGTCCAATAGACAGTTTTCTTAAAACCATTTAGCAGTTCAAAGTAACCAACGTACCCAATAACTTCATCTGACTTCCGTCCCTTTGGATCGAAATCAAACTCTTCAGTTAGACGATTCCAGCTCTTTAATTCGCCTTCGTATACTTCAATGACATTCAATGCTTTATATTTACCTGACCGTTGAGCCAACTGGATGTACCCTTTGTAGCCGAGTAAGAACTGAGCTTTCTTTTCCCATTTTCCTGTTTGCTTGTTTTTGCTATTAAATGGAACGAGATAGGCATAGCCAAGATTCTTATCCAGTCCAAGATTTAACGTTGCAGCAGTCAGTGCGCCGCTCATGATGGACATTGGTTCGCTGTCAGCAAGATAGCTATCATTTGATACCAGTGTCATCACATTCGACATAAAAGCATTAGCGTTATCGTGAAGCACCTCTTCAAACTTCTTTCTCATTGTTGGTGTATTCATCAAAGCTTTAAGTCCTAATTGACCTGGTGCAACTTGTTTCTGTGGCTTTGCTGCCAATTGATTTTTTAACGATTCATTTGTTGCCATATTATTTGATCTCCTTTTCGGTTAGCCTTCTTGATTCAGTAACGTTATAAATCTCTTCATCATTTGCGATATCTGGATATTTCTCTGCTAGTTTCTTCGAGTTCATACGTCTCGTACGGACAAGTTTCCAACTGATGATGTTTTTTTGAGTGATCCCGATACTAGCTTCACGTTTACCTAATTCACTGATGATCTCGTTGTCCACCTGTCGAATAGCCGATTCAATTTCTTTCTTAGTCCGTTTGAGTTCGTTTTTCTGTTCAACTAGTTCATCAAAACGAATTGGCAACGCCGTTTGAACGTCTTCAACATCTGCATACTTTTCTTTCAAGAAATCAGCTGTCGCTTGACTACCGTCAATAACTGGCTCGATGCCTCCAAGAACATTCGTTTCCCAAAACTCTACTAATTGTTCAGTGATTGTATCGATCAACTCTTGATCTCGTTCAATCCGCTTCCAGATAAATTTTTGACCACCGATTAAGACAGCGATGTAACAATAGTCTTTGTTTAGAACGTTCATGTAATGTTGAACTTGGCAGAGATAACTAAGTGGTACTTCTTCACCTTCCCACTCTTTACCGAGAAATTGATTGGCTGTTTTGCATTCCAGAATGGCATTTTCTCCAACAACATCACGATCAATGTTCGCTCTTAGAAACGGATGCAGCGGATGTTCAAAGACTTGGTTTCTTCTGCGAACCTTTTTACCTGTCCGTTCTTGAAATTCTTTAGCAACAACTTCTTCTAAGATATTGCCCCAATAAGCTGGCTCGCTTGCTATTTCTTCAAGTACGACTTGCCCTGTTTTTTCAAGCCATAATTGATAAGCTGATTTCCATTTATTCAATCCTAAAATCGTTCCAACATCAGAGCCGCCAATACCTTTTTTACGGTCTTCAAGCCATTCTTGACGGCTCATTTCTAAAATAGACTTACTCATCGTCTTCCTCCTCAAAATATGGTGTACCCCATTCTGGAGTAGTTAAATACTGATCTAATGCTTGTCCAAAATCGTTCATTGTTTTAGCCTTCCTTTCATGCTAAAATACAGATAAGATATTTTGATATGTTGCCGATTAGCGACGGCCGTCGCTAGTCGGTCTTTTTTGTGGATGTTCTTTCATTGATTCGCGGACTAGATACGTTACCACTAATGTTCCAAATGAAATTGCAGCGAAACGCCAGTTCCAAGCTGAAAGAACGCTACCTATCAGCATCAGTAGCAGTCCTGCTCTGACGTTCATCCTAAAATTTGATTTCATACTTTTTTCCCCTTTCTAAAATTTGAAATTTCACTAGCCAAATCTTGGTTCATATAATTGTTTAAAAAACGGTTAACTTCAGCTTTGGGTATCCGTATCTCTCCAATCTTTAAGCAACCCAAGTATCCCATCTCAATCAAATCTTTAACATTTTGAGGATTTGTTGTTATGGCCAATGCTGCTTCAGTAACTGAGTATGTTAATTTTTCAATGTTTCTTTTATTGTTGCGCTTCAAGACAACTTTTTTTGGAAAAATATTTTCCAATGTTTCCATTTCCATCATCCTTTCATATATCCTTGTACTACCCAGTACGACAGCCGTTCCTCACTAAGCTTGCGAATATCGATTCCAAGTATTTCGCACAACGCACTTATTAGTGTGACTTCAACCATAATCTCGTCTAAAAATTCATAAGCATATGCAATAATTTGTTGACGATCATCAACAGTTAAGTAATTTACTTGTTTAAGAAGAATTTTCTCTACTTCTTGCTTCTTCTGTTTCCGCTCATCTGATTCAATCATTTGCAACTTGTCTAATGAAGATGGATCTCTCCTATAAACATCACCATCTATAGATTTAAATAAACCAAAGAACTCATGAATCACTTGAAGAGTGAAATCTGAATCTCTAAAATGATCCGTTAACGCCTGAGCATTTTCCAACGTCACGGGCTTCGTATTAAGCAATGTTGTCCAATCGCTTAATGACTGTTGAGAGACGTTGATTTGTCTTGCTATTTCCTTTTTGGTCTCACCACTCTTATTAATTACTTCGACTAACGATTCTCGAATAACACTTGATTTTTTTAACAGTTTAAACACCTCATATTCTTATTCGCCCGTATATCAATACGAGCAATTTTTTTATACTATTAATTTAAAGAATCAAACAAAAGCTGCTTCATCTAGTTCACGTTCAAGCTCTTTTTGAACTTCTTCAACTAGACGATCGAGTTGATCATCATTTGCACATTTGATGATGTGGACTAGTCTAGGTCTAGCATCAAGTACGATGTTTATTTTTTCTTGGCGTGTCATTAAAATCATCTCCTTATTTATTTGATATAATCTCACTATGGAAGGTGGTGAGATTATGGCTTATAAAGAATCTATCGTTAAAAAGATAATCGAAATCGTTGAAATAGCTCCTAAAGGGACAAGTACCCACTATTTAGAAGGTTTCAATCAAAAAGATGTAATCGATACTGTGAACTCTCTTCATTTAAAATATCCCGACAATATTTTAGAAACAGAAAGTTATTATAGTGAGCCTGTTCCAATTGTAATTAATAAATAATTTTTAGTTATTCTCCTTTTGAATTTTTGAAGTATTTACTCAAAGGGAGAATTTCTGGTCCTACCAAAACATCTTTTATATCAACTTCATCTATAAAACATTCGATTTTTAGTTTTGGCTTGCCTGATGCTGGCATAAATAGTTCAATATTTGTTACTCCACGTCCTAATGTCCAATCATTTAATTTAATTTCATAATTTGGTGAAATTGTTGGGTTTTCAACTTTAGGTTGTATTGAGAGTTTTAGCAGATTGTTTATTTTTTCTTGTCGTGTCATTTGACAGCCTCCTTTGTTTTTAACTCATTTTTGTAGTTAAAAGCCATAAAAAAAATTTTCTCTTTAGGAACATGAAAAATATCTTCTAGATGTTGCATCTGGGAAGGTTTAGGCAAGGTACGCCCCACCTCCCAAGAACTGATTGTTTTTTGGGATACCTTTAATAAAGATGCTAGTTGTGATTGAGAAATTCCTTTTCTAGTTCTTATTTGTCCCATTTTGTTTTCCATAAATTTCCACCTCTCTTTTACTACCTTATGTAGTTATAATATACTACAAATTTTAGTAAGTCAACCATTTTTACTACTTTTTTTTGTATTAACTAAATTTCGTTGTACCGACTACGCTTTGTAGTATATAATTTTATTAAAAGGAGGACTTGCTGTGTTAAAAGACCGAATAAAAGAACTGAGAAAGCAACATGGCTGGACCCAAGCAGAACTAGCGAAAAAAATGAGTGTATCTCAACAAACTATAGGAAGTTGGGAAGTAGGTCGAGCAGAACCTAATTCAGAAGCTCTAACTAAGTTAGCTCATCTATTTAATGTTAGTACTGACTATCTATTAAGTAATCATAAAGCTCCAGAGTGGGCGACTAAAGAAGATATGATCGAACTTGATAAACTACTAGAATCAAATGCTAACATGGCTTATGGGGGCGAAACTTTAACACCCGAACAACTTCAAAGAGTCAGAGATGTTTTAGCAGGCATGTTTTGGAAATTCAAAAAAGAAGACAAGGACAAAGAGAAGTGATTGGGTATGGAATTGGATGTTATCAATTTAGTTGAGAACCTAAAGCGGAAGTATCAATCCGCTAATCCATTTTATATTTGTGAAAAAATGGATATTCAGATTGAATATGTTCCTTTTATTGATGATCCTAAAGGTCAATTCCAAGAAATTTTAGGTCGTGCTGTCATTCTTTTGAATAACGAATTAAAGGATTCTGAGGAAAGATTTTATATTTGTGCTCATGAGCTTGGTCACGCCATCTTTCATCGTGGGTTATCTAGCTATTATGTATCCACACGAACATCCAGAAGCAAATCAGAAAGCGAAGCGAATTGCTTTGCTGCTAATCTCATTGTTTCTCTTTATAAAGAAGACAACGATCAATACCCTAGGAAAGTTGAGGAATTAACAAATTTGTACGGGCTTCCTGAAAGCGTGTATAGATTTTTAATTTAATTGGTGGCTACTACGTCCTGCCCTAAGTGGGTGTAAAAAAATAGAATAGGTTAGGTGTTTATTTATTATGGGTTTAGCAATATTTTATCAATAGTTGGTTTATTAGGTTTTATAGTTGGTTTAATTATGTTAATTATGAATTTAATTAAGAAAAAACCTAAAAAAGTTGGTTTAATCATCACTTGTGTATCAGCAATTTTATTCATTGCTGGGGTTGCTGTCTCAGCTTCTACTAATGCTTCTACTAGTACTGCTTCTTCTACATCAGCTTCTAAAACTGATAAGTCTACTTCAGAAGTAGCAAATTCAAGTTCGACAGAAAGTTCAGATAGCGAAGACGTCACTTTTGATAGTGAAATCAAAGAAGATTCTACACCAAAAGAAGTAAATCCAGCAGATTATAATACCGGAATTACTTATGATACATTAACTCGAACACCAGACGAACATATTGGAAATAAAGTGACACTATCTGGAGAAATTGTTCAAGTTATTGAAGGGGATGATGCCTCTCAATATCTGATGGCGGTAGATCAAGACTATGATAAAATGGTTCTAATTGAAGTCCCTACTGATCAACTTTCTAGTAGAATATTAGAAAATGACTTAATCACTATTTACGGAGTATCTCAAGGAACTATTGATTATGAATCTACTATTGGGGGAACAAATACTGTTCCTGCTATTACCGTAGATAAATTCGAAGTAACAGGACAAGCTTAATACTTAAAGATCAGCCTTCGGGCTTTTCTTTTTATTAATGGCGACTATCACTACCTGCCATTAAGTGGGAGTAAATATATTTTTATTGTTATGGAGGAAGAAATGAAAAAAATAGTTGGGGTAGGATTAATTCTGTTCTCTAGTATCGTACTAGGAGCATGTGGAAATAGTAATTCAAATTCTGATACGCCTAAAGAAACAACCACTGCGAGCTCTACAATGGTTTCTCTTGAATTCAGTAGCTCTGTGGAAAAAAAGACTAATCTTCTATCAAATGATTCAGATTTCGGAAAAATAGCTGATAATGTACCTGATGGAGAATCCATAGAAGTACAAGGTAAACAAGATTATTCAACCAATTTTAATGATAATTCTTGGGCGGGTGTTAACCTAAATATCGATCGGGTCTCAGTTGTGAAAACTACTGATATCAAAGACTATTCTGATAATCAATACAATGGTTTTGTAGCCGTGCATTACAACATAGATAATACACAACAAGATGTATCTATATACCCTAATCAAGCCACAATTATAACTGACTATGGTGAGCAAGTTGATGATGGCGGAGTCTTTAATTATGATTCATGGGATGGTGACTTCATGAAAGGAACAAAAAAAGATGGTTGGGGCATCTATCCTTTATCAAAACTTCCTGATGCATCTTCAATCAAATCTCTTCGATTGAAGATTGATTCTAGCTATGAAACTGATAATTATGATGATGAAAACTCGTATCACACATATGATATTAACTTAAATTTACAATAAAGACTGGCCTTCGGGCTTTTCTTTTTAAACGTAAAAGAACATAAGTTCGTATACTTCTATTAAAAATACGGATTTTACATCTATTCCCTCTCTATATGTACCAAAAAAATTTAACTATCGTACTAATGACATAGCAATATGAAAGGACTGATTTTGTGCGTGGCGGTGTGAGAAAACGTGGAAAACGTTGGTATTATTATTTTGAAGATATCAATGATGATGGCTCAAGAAAAAAAGTGGAGAAAGTTGGCGGAGACACCCGACCAGAGGCCGAAGCTGCTTTAAGAAAAGTTTTATCAGATATTGACGAAACAGGACAATACTTTTTAGGTACGGATACTCGAGTAAAACAATACCTTGATTTTTGGATGGAGGAATACGTTAAACTAAATCTTAAATACAATACCTATGAAAACTACCGATTTACCATCAAAAATCATATAGATGGTTATTTAGGAAAGAAAAAACTTACGGATCTCTCCCCTGCTCTTTTGCAAAATTTCATCAATGATGAATTTAAAAAGGGTTACTCGAAGAAAACAATGACTATTACTCACTCTGTCCTTAAGAATGCGCTGAATATGGCGGTTTATCCTTGGGGGTTAATCAAGCAAAATCCTATGCTGTATGTAAAGATACCAAAATACGAAGAACGACCAACGACTAAAAAAGATCTAAAAATCATTTCTCTTGAAGACTTTGATCATATGCTAGAAATTACTCCTGAAGGACATCCTTTCTATATTCCTTTGAATATTGGATTTTATACGGGAATGCGCGTTGGCGAAGTTTGTGGTCTGACGTGGGATAATGTCGATTTTTCAAATGGAACAATTACTGTAGAGAAACAAATGGTAAAGAATGATGGCGCATGGGTATATGGTACGCCAAAGACAAGCAGTTCCAATCGAACGATTTTTATTGGACAAACCTTGCTAGCAATTCTGAAAAAACATAAGAAACAACAATTAGAAAATCGAATGAAGTATGGAAAGCTCTACATTGATTCAAATGCAGTATGTACGAAGGAAGACGGTGAGCTAGTTACGCCAAGTGTGGTGAAATGGAACACAAGAAGGATATCGAATGCACTCTCCCTCTCTTTTAACTTCCATTCTCTCAGACATACTCATGCTACACTTCTTCTCGAAAATGGCGCAAAAATGAAAGAAATCTCTGAACGATTGGGCCACAGCAGAATTTCAATTACGATGGATACTTACTCCCATGTGACAGATAAGATGAGAAATGAAACGGTCGATATCATGGAGAATCTGAGAAAGAATTCTTGAATTTTGCCACCGAAAAAAACCACCGGTGGCAAACCGGTGGCAAATCCATGTAAACATGGGTTATTTTTTACACTGTTTTCAAACAAACCTTGCTATTTCTTTGGTTCGTCCTCATCCATTTTCAGAACGGCCATGAAGGCTTCTTGCGGAACTTCGACGGAGCCGATTTGTTTCATCCGCTTCTTCCCTTCTTTTTGTTTCTCTAAGAGTTTACGTTTACGAGAAACATCTCCACCATAACATTTAGCCAAGACGTTTTTACGCAAGGCCTTGATGTCTGAACGGGCAACGATTTTTTGTCCAATAGCTGCTTGGATTGGCACCTCAAATTGTTGGCGTGGGATTAGTTTTTTCAGTTTTTCAACGATTGCTTTTCCACGTTCATAGGCAAAGTCTCGGTGAACGATAAAGCTTAATGCATCGACTTTTTCTCCATTCAGCAAGATATCCATCTTCACTAACTTGCTTTTTTGATAACCAGACATTTCATAATCCAATGAGGCATAGCCTTTCGTGCTTGATTTCAATTTGTCGAAAAAGTCAAAGACAATTTCAGAAAGCGGAATATTATAGACGACGTTTACTCGGTAATCATCTAAATAATCCATCGTAATGAATTCTCCCCGTTTTCGTTGAGAAAGTTCCATGACTGCACCGACAAAATCATTGGGCACCATAATCTGTGCTTTGACAAATGGTTCTTCTACATCTTGGATCGTTACAGGTTCAGGAAAATCTGCCGGGTTATCAACTGTAGCAGTCGTACCATCTGTTTTATTAACATGGTAAATAACGGATGGTGCAGTCGTAATCAATTCTAGATTGAATTCTCGTTCCAAACGTTCTTGGACGACATCCATATGAAGAAGTCCTAAGAATCCGCAGCGGAACCCAAATCCCAATGCTTGAGAAGTTTCTGGTTCGAATTGTAAAGCAGCATCGTTCAATTGCAGTTTTTCTAAAGCTTCCCGCAAATCGTTGTAACGAGAAGTATCAATTGGATAAAGACCACAATAAACCATCGGATTCATTTTTCGGTAACCTGGTAAAGCTTCAGCGGCAGGATTGTCTGCTAATGTTACTGTATCCCCTACTCGAGTATCTTGGACAGTTTTGATACTTGCTGTGATATAACCAACATCACCGACCATCAAAAAGTCTCTAGCAACTGCTTTTGGCGAGAAGACCCCGACTTCTGTAACATCAAATGTTTTGCCATTACTCATCAGTTTGATTTTATCTCCGGGTTTGACCATACCGTCCGTGATCCGGACATTTAGAACAACACCGCGGTAACTATCATAAATAGAATCAAAGATCAAAGCTTTTAGCGGTGCATCTAAGTCTCCACTTGGTGCTGGAACATATTCCACAATCTGCTCGAGAATATCTTCAATTCCAATCCCTGCTTTTGCACTAGCTAATACAGCTTCACTAGCATCGATTCCGATTACGTCTTCGATTTCTTGACGGACACGTTCGGGATCTGCTGCGGGTAGGTCGATTTTATTGATGACTGGCAGGATCTCCAAATCATTGTCTAAGGCTAAATAAACATTGGCCAATGTTTGGGCTTCGATTCCTTGTGCTGCATCGACCACTAAAACGGCACCCTCACAGGCAGCAAGGCTTCGAGAGACTTCATAGGTGAAGTCGACGTGCCCTGGGGTGTCAATCAAGTGAAAGATATATGTTTCTCCATTTTTCGCTGTGTAATTGAGTTCTACAGCATTTAATTTAATCGTGATTCCACGTTCACGTTCCAAATCCATCGAGTCTAACAGCTGATCTTGCATTTCGCGAGACGTCACAGTGTGCGTCATTTCTAAAATACGATCGGCCAATGTAGATTTCCCATGGTCGATATGAGCGATGATCGAAAAATTACGAATCTGCTCTTGGCGTTCTTTCATTTTCTTTATATCCATAGCGTCTCCTCTTTTCATATAATCAGCACTTTCCATTATACCAACGAAAAGCAGTAATTTAAAGAGTTTTTAATTAGTCAGCTATAGAAGTTTTTTTTGTAGAATTTTGCTATACTGTTATCAAGCTAATAAATGGAGATGAAAAAATGGATCAAAAAGATTTTAGAGAAAATCTTGAATTAAAACCGGTCACCCAAGAACATATCGATCAATTCAATGAATTGCTTTCCTATGTGTTCCAAGTGACTGAAGCAGATATCGAGGAAAGCGGGTTTGAGAATAAACGAGCTTTTATCCGTTCCAAAAAACCGATTTTGGAAGTATCGAAAGTGTTCGGATGGTTCCACGAAAATAAACTGATCTCTCAAATCGCTATCTATCCTTGTGAAGTCAATATTCACGGTGCACGTTATAAAATGGGTGGTGTGACTGGAGTTGGAACTTATCCAGAATATGCTAACCATGGATTGATGCAAGATCTAATTATCGTTGCATTGGATAATATGCGCAAGAATAAGCAATGGATCTCTTATTTGTATCCTTACAGTATCCCCTACTATCGGCGTAAAGGATGGGAAATCATGTCTGATAAACTTTCCTTTAAAATCAGAGATACACAGCTACCTAAACAAATCCCAGTAAGTGGTATGGTTGAGCGATTACCAGTTGATCATCCAGACGTATTTTCCGTTTATGACAAATTTGCCCAACAAAACCATGGTGCTTTATTCCGCAGTGATTTTCATTGGGAAGAGTATTGGCGTTTCGAAAATGAAGATGAGCGCACAGCCGCTGTCTACTACGATAGCAACCATGAACCAAGAGGTGTTCTATTCTACTGGGTAGCTGAAGAAATATTTCACGTAAAAGAAATGTTCTATCTTGATCAAGAAGCTCGAAATGGCTTATGGAACTTTATTTCCGCACATTTTTCCATGATTTACTGGGTACATGGAGATATTTATAAAAATGAGCCTTTAGCATTTTTGATTGAAGATAGTCAGATCAAAGAGCAGATCGAACCATATTTTATGGCTCGGATCGTTGATGTAAAAGAATTCCTTCAACGGTTTCCGTTTGTTGGAACAGCTGATGCTTTTCATTTCATCATTGAAGATCCTGTCGCTCCTTGGAATAATGGTGTCTTCGCTTTAACATGGGATGAACAGGGACAAGTCCGTGTCTTAAATGAACCTATAGGAAACCCTGTTCGATTGAATATCCAAACATTGACTTGCTTGATGATGAATTATCGACGTGCTTCTTATTTGGCAAGAATCGAACGGTTAGAAACAGATGAACAAACACTGAAGTCACTAGAGCGTATCATTCCAAACATGGAAGCTTACTTTAGCGATTATTTTTGATAAAAAGGATGATGTTTAGATGAAAATTTATTTTGCCGCACCAATGTTTGCTAAAAGTGATTTGTTATATAACCAACAGTTAGTTAAAGAAATCAGAGAGCTCTCTTCTGAGCTTTCGATCTATCTTCCTCAAGAAAATGAAGCAATCAATGACAAAACTGCTTATGCAGACAGTCGAATGATTGCTCTTGCTGACACAGAAAAAGTGTTGGCTAGTGATTTAATGATTGCTTTACTAGATGGCTTGACGATCGATGCCGGGGTAGCATCGGAAATCGGTGTGGCTTATGCGAAAGGCATCCCAGTGATCGGCTTATATACTGATACTCGACAGCAAGGCGGAACCCACCCGAAAAAAATCGCTGCACTACAAGAAACAGCTGAAAATCAATTTCACTACCTGAACTTATATACAATAGGTCTGATCAAATTGAACGGAAAAGTGGTTTCTTCAGAAACTGAGTTGCTTTCAGAAGTAAAAAGATTTTTGGATGGAGGGACTTTCAGTGATTAAAGAAATCAAAAAGGTGCAAATAGCTTTACTTGCTTTTGGCATATTCGTTGTCTGCTATAATTTTTATGAATTTATCACACAAAAATATTCGACTTCTCAAGGAATCACATTTATCGTGGAATCTTTATTAGGGATTGCATTGATTTTCATGCCACAAGTCATTTTGAAAGTTTTCAAACTTAAAATACCAGCAGCAATCGTTTTGTTTTACTGGTTTTTCTTGTTCATCTCTGTCTTTTTAGGCACAGGGATGCATTTGATCAGTATCATCTCTTTTTGGGACAAAATTTTACACGCTGTGAGTCCAATGGTCCTGACAGCTCTTGGCTATGGATTGATTGGTTACTTGATGAAAGATGCTGAGATATCAAAAACCAGTCCTTGGTTGTTCCTCTTATTCGGCTTTGCGTTTGCTGGACTTTGCGGCGTGTTTTGGGAGTTCTGGGAATTCTTATGTGACCAATTCTTAGGCATGAATCTTCAACGCTTTGCTGCTTCTGACGGCACACTGTTTGTCGGACGAGTAGCATTGATGGATACGATGGGTGACTTGCTGACAAATACGATAGGTGCTGCCTTGATGGGATTGTTTGCTTGGTCTCAAAGTAAAAAAGATGAGCGTTATTTTGAAAGTTATAAATTAGAAAAAGTAAAAAATATTTAATAAAAGAGATTGTGGCAGAAGCGGGCAGCTTCAAGGAATTTCGACTTATTTTTCGAAGAAGCTACTTCTGGAACACTGTTTATTTGAAAAAAGGAGGTCTGACACTAGTTGTGTCAGACCTCCTTTTTTCTTTTATAGTCTCAATTTGAAGATTAGACGATTTCTTCTAGTTCTTCTGTTTTGAAATGAAGTTGTCCATCAAGTAAAGTAATCGTTACTTTTGATTTAGGCATAACATGCCCTGCAACGATTTCTTTAGCTAGTGGTGTTTCTACTTCCTTAGTGATAAATCGTTTCAATGGTCTTGCACCATATGCTGGTTCATAAGCATTTTCAGCGATCCACGTTTTGGCTTCATCACTGATCGTCAACAGGATTTCTTGATGTTCCAGACGTTGTGCCAATTGTGCCACCATTTTGTCAACGATACCTTTCACGTTGTCTAGGCTCAATGGTGTAAATAAAATCGTGTCGTCGATTCGGTTCAAGAATTCTGGTTTGAAGTTTCCACGTAATAGCGTGTTGACTTGTTCAGCCACTGCTTCTGGAATCGTTCCATCAGCAGTCACGCCTTCCAGCAGTAACTGTGAACCGATATTGCTGGTCATGATCAGAACCGTATTTTTGAAATCTACTACTCGCCCTTTTGAATCAGTCAAGCGTCCGTCATCTAGGACTTGTAACAAGATATTGAAGACATCGGGATGCGCTTTTTCGATTTCATCCAACAAGACGATTGTATAAGGATTTCGTCTGACAGCTTCCGTTAATTGACCACCTTCTTCGTAACCTACATAGCCTGGAGGAGCTCCGACTAGACGAGACACAGCATGTTTTTCCATATATTCACTCATATCGATCCGTACCATATGATCTTCTGAGTCAAACAAGTTCTCAGCTAACGCTTTCGCTAATTCGGTTTTTCCGACACCAGTTGGTCCTAGGAAAAGGAAAGAACCTAGAGGACGATTTGGGTCTTGCAATCCAGCACGTGAACGAATCACCGCGTCACTGACCGCATCAACTGATTCATCTTGACCAATCACTCGTTTATGAAGTGTTTCATTCAATTTAATCAGTTTTTCTCGTTCACCTTCTACAAGTTTCGTTACGGGAATACCCGTTAATCTGCCAACGACTTGAGCAATCTCATTTTCGGTAACGGACTCTTGAACCATCTTAATCTCGCTGTCTTTTGCTTTAGCTTCTAATTCCTTCAATTCTTTTTCTAATTGAGGTATCGTACCATGTCGCAATACAGCAGCGCGTTCCAAATCATAGTTATTTTCTGCATCTTCTAATTCGTGTTTTGCTTTATCGATTTCAGCACGTTTTGCTGAAACAGAATTGACTTCTTCTTTTTCTGTTTCCCACTGCATCTTCATCGCATTTGCTTCTTCACGAAGTTCAGCTAATTCTTCTTGCAAATTTTTCAAGCGTTTTTTACTTGCATCATCTGATTCTTTTTTCAGTGCAGCTTCTTCGATTTCCAACTGCATCAAACGTCTAGTAACTTGATCTAATTCCGTTGGCATAGAGTTCATTTCTACCCGAATCGTTGCACTGGCTTCATCGATCAAATCGATTGCTTTGTCCGGTAAGAACCGATCAGTAATATAACGGTCAGATAAAGTAGCTGCTGCTACTAATGCGTTGTCATGGATGTTAACACCATGGTGGATCTCAAAACGTTCTTTTAATCCACGCAGAATACTGATCGTATCTTCCACTGTTGGTTCTTTGACTAATACCTTTTGAAAGCGACGTTCCAACGCTTTGTCTTTTTCCATATATTGACGGTACTCATCTAAAGTTGTGGCACCGATCAAATGTAATTCACCGCGAGCAAGCATTGGTTTCAACAGATTTCCGGCATCCATACTTCCTTCTGTTTTTCCTGCCCCTACGATATTGTGGATTTCATCGATGAACAAGAGGATACGTCCATCACTTTTTTTGACTTCTTTCAAGACTGCTTTTAGTCTTTCTTCAAATTCACCACGGAATTTTGCTCCAGCGATCAATGCACCCATATCTAATGAAAAAATCGTTTTATCTTTTAAATTTTCAGGCACATCTTTGCGTACGATACGTTGAGCAAGCCCTTCAACGATTGCCGTTTTCCCTACACCGGGTTCTCCTATCAGAACAGGATTATTTTTTGTTTTTCGTGAAAGAATACGGATGACATCACGGATTTCTTCATCACGACCGATGATTGGATCCATTTTTCCGCTTTTGACTTGCTGTACTAAATCAACGCCGTATTTTTCTAATGCTTTGTATTGTTCTTCTTGGTTTTGTGAGGTCACTCTTTCTCCTCCTCTCATCTCTTCGATGTTTTTACGTAATTCTTTTTCAGATAATCCGTTTTTATTCAAATAAACAGTTAACGGATAATTTTTTAATTTCATCAACGCTAAAATAACGACTTCCGTTGAAAGAAACTCGTCGCCGAAGCTTTCACGTATTTGGTCTGCTTCATTCAATAATCGAAAGAAATTCTGGCTGAGGTTTTGTCCATATTGGACGTTTCCACCAGAAACAACTGGATACTCATCCAGTAGACGATCAATTTCATGTTCAAAAGATTCGACATCCAATCCGGCATCCGTATAGAAATTTCGACCAAAATGATTAGGTTGTAAAAAGATTTTCCATACATGGGCAATGTCGATATCTTGGTGTTTTCGAGTGACCGCAATCTGTTGAGCTTCAGCAATCGCTTCTTGAAGCGTCGTAGTCATTTTCTCAATATTCATACAGGTATACCCTCCTAATTAAAGGTAAGATCACTTATTTCTTTGATCTTTACAAAAACTATTATATCGCTTTGGTCAATTTTGGTCAAAATATACACATATTTTTTTGACTTTTTTTCTCGACTTATATAAATCTTAAAAAAACAAAATTGATTGTATGTATACAAAAAAAGAGCCAAACAAACGTAAAATTATCTTATCCATAACGTTTTTCTTTGATTTGATAAAAAGGGTAGATCTTATAAAAGACCTACCCTTGATTTTCTTTATTCTCTTTTTTTACTTCTATTATTTCTTCTTTGATCACTCTTCGCCGTTCAGCAATCACATACACAAATCCATAGAGAAATGGCAAGATAAAAGAACTGAAACGATACAGTAAAAGCGAAGAAACTGCGTCAACTGTTCCAACAACTGGTCTGAATAATAACAAATAGACAAATTCAAAGGAACCAATACCAGCAGGCGTAGGAATAACCCCTGAAAGCACTACTGCAAAGCTGATAAACGAAATGGTCAGTAGAAAATCTATTTTAGGATGGTTTTCAATCAGAATCAAATAGGGAAGTACATACCAAAATACAAGTTTTAACATATTCCATAGATAAATCCGCAATAGCGCAGTCCTGTCTTGGATAATGGTTTGGACCGTTTCCCTTAAAGAGTAGATCTGCTGATTGCATGTATCCACCCATTTCCGCAAACGCTCACTTTTAAATAATTTATTCGATAAGCTGACAAAAAATATTTGAACATTCAAGCTGACGGACATCGCCAATAAAAAGGCAACAATCACGATCGTCAAAAGGATACCAGCGATGATAAACCAGATCATTGATGGACCATTAGAATAAAAAAGAGAGAATTGGATGACCAAGCCAGCTAATGCATAAGTGATCACTGCCAGTTTGTACATAATCATATGGAGTGCTGTCACCCCTGCTCCCTGGGATAGCTTCATTCCTTTTTTGTTATAAAAATAAATCTCCGAGATCAGCGTTCCTGTACCAAATGAAACGATTCGGTAAAACGCAATATAGCTAGAGGTCAAGAACCCATCTTTCGTTGTAAAATTCGGCGCGAAAGGTTCAGCAATTTCTTTGATCGAGCGCCCTTCAGCGATTTGGTAAACTGTCCCTAATATAACAGCTGCTGACAAAACAACAACACTGGTAGACAGCAATTCGGCAAAGATATCTGCAAATGATTGATTGATTAAATAATAAATAATGGCAAAAATCACAATCAGCAAAAGCAGATTCAGAATGATTTTAGTTTTCGTTCCTTTAGACGACATCTCCTACTCCTTAATGGAAAAAATAAATGAGAATCAAATCAACAAGTACACCTGCAGCGAATCCTATAGTAAACTTCTTTTTCCGCGTTTTATGATGGAAAACTTTTCGAGAGATCAATCCTCCCAAACCACCGCCTAACAGGCTGACAAATATCAAATTATTCTCAGGAACACGCCAGCCGCTAGTTCTAGCCTGATGTTTATCATATCCCATCAGACAAAACAAGTAAAAATTCACAATGAAAAGGTAAAACCACAAAGGATTGTGTAACAATACATCCATTACTCTTCTTCCAACTTTCTGTTAACTACTATTTCTAAGCTTTTTCTTCTTTCTTTGGTGAATAAACTGTTAATCCTTTTGATACAACAGATAATTCAACTGGAAGATCATCTGTCGTGTCTCCATCCGTTCGAGTGCCCACAGATTTTTCCTGCGCTTGGATTTTCATGCGTTTGGCTGTTAAATAAGTAATGCCGGGGATCGTATAGAATTTGCCTCTCATGATTCTAGGCAAATAAAAAATAAATCGGAAAATATCTAAGGAAGGTACGATCGTTACATGAAATTTCCCATCATCTGGGGTCGCTGAGTCGTCAAAATTTGTAAAACCACCCACGGAATTAGACATCGTGACTGTCAACAGTTGGGATTTTCCTTTCCAATGCTCCTCGTCTGTTTCTAAATCCAAATGATATTTTTTCTTCTTCAGCAATAACTTAAAAAACTTCTTGATAAAGATCCACGAGCCGTAACGCTGTTTTTCTTCTTGACTGATCCAAACTGCTGTATCTGCTAAGATTCCGATTGTCAGTGTAGAGATAATGACTTCATCATTGACTTGACCATAGTCTATTTTCCGTACATTGCCTTCCAGGATCACGTCAGCAGCTTCTTCTTTTTTGAGGGGAATCTCAAGAACACGTGCAAGGTTGTTGACAGTTCCACCTGGAAGTAATCCGACATGGTATTGAGATAATGTTTTTTGGAACGCTTGGACGATATGATGAATCGTGCCGTCTCCACCTATAATTACTAAAGTATCAGCTTCTATGGCTTCTGCTTTCTTGACTAATTCCGCATCATCAATCGATGGGCCAGTTTCAGCTAGTTCTACATATAATTCTGGCTGCTTTTCTTTTACATAATCTTGAAACCAGCGTGCTAATTTCTCACCCTCATCTTTCCCTGAACTTTTGTTATAAAAAACTAGCAGCTTTTCCATTCTTTACCTCCTATTTACTCTTCAAAAAGAGGGCGGGACAACCAATTCCATTGTCCTGCCCTTTAGCCTTAGACAGATGACATTCCATCATTGGGACGAACGCCTTGTCATAAGCTGTTCTTTTTTGATTTTAACTCTTTGTGTTCAATTCTGCAATTTTTACAATCACGTCTGTTGCTTTTTCCATTACTTGTAAAGAAACAAATTCGAATCGTCCGTGCATATTTTCTCCTCCGGCAAATAGATTTGGCGTCGGAATACCCATGTAAGAGATTTTTGAACCATCTGTTCCTCCACGAACTGGTTCGATCACTGGAGAGATACCAAGCTCGATCATTGCTTGTTTCGCTAATTCCACGATGCTCATATCTTTTTCAATGATTTCTTTCATGTTGTAATATTGATCATACATATCTACTTTGATTCGTTCTTGATCAAATCGCTGATTCAACTCTTCTTGGATATGTGTGATTTGTGCTTTGCGTGCTTCGAATTTTTCACGATCATGATCGCGAATGATATAACTCATAGAAGCTTCTTCAGGATTCCCATCCAATGCCATCAAATGGAAGAAACCTTCGTATCCTTCCGTTTTTTCTGGAACTTCATCGGCTGGAAGCTGATTATGAAAATCGATTGCTAACTGTAGAGCATTGATCATTGTATCTTTTGCCGTCCCAGGATGTACATTTTTCCCTTGGATCGTAATATTTGCTTGAGCAGCACTAAACGTTTCATACTGCAACTCACCTAAAGGACCACCATCGACTGTATAAGCAAAATCTACATCGAATTGCTCAACATCGAATTTATCCGCTCCGACACCGATTTCTTCATCAGGACCAAAAGCCACTTTGATGGTACCGTGAGGGATAGAAGGATTATTGATCAAGATCTCCATTGCAGTCATGATTTCCGCAATCCCTGATTTGTCATCTGCTCCCAGTAATGTACTGCCATCTGTTGTGATCAATGTGTGGCCTTCATAATTTTTCAAATTTGGAAAATCTTTTGTATTCAATGTATAGCGTTCTTCCGCATCTAGTACGATCGTAGACTCGCCATCATAGTTTTCAATGATTTGTGGATTGACTCCTACTGCATTAAAATCTGCTGTATCCATGTGGGAAATAAATCCAATGGAACGCACTTCATGATCAACATTGCTTGGTAATGTTCCCATAACGAATCCGTTATCTTCATTATAGAAAACATCAGCTAAGCCTAACCCTTCTAATTCTTTTTTCAATTCTTGCGCAAAAGCAACTTGTGTCTGAGTCGATGGAGTCGTTTTGCTTGTTGCATCGGAGCGTGTTTCTGTTTTGACATATCGTAAAAAACGTGGCAAAAGATTTTCGTACATAGTATTCTCTCCTTTTAATTAAATTGAAATGGGTTTGTATTTGTTTCAGAAACGAAAAAGTTAATATCCCAATTTTCTTCTTGTTTCCAAGATTCAAATTTCTCGATAAATCGTTGCTTGCATAACGATTCAATATAATGACCGGGATCAATTGCGATCAACCCAGCGCTTTGCATATCATGAGCCGTATGATAATAGATATCTCCCGTGATATAGACATCTGCTCTTTGGGCGATTGCTTGCGGATAAAATTTTTCACCGCTTCCACCGCAAATCGCAATGCGCTTCACAGAGGATTTTGCATTTTTTGGCTGGACTATTCTCAGTCCATCTAGTTGGAACGCTTCTTTTACTTGTTCTACAAATGCCTCTATAGAAATTTCTTGCGGCAATTCACCTACTCGTCCTAACCCAAACATTTCGACTGGTTCATCTATAGCGAAAAGATCATAAGCAGGTTCCTCATAAGGATGAGCTGACCGCATGGCTTGAATCACTTGTTTTTCGATAGTTTCCGGCAAAATAACCTCAACTTTTGCCTCTTGAACTTGTTCTGTCTTCCCTACTTTCCCAATCGCTGGTTGTGCACCAGCTTCCGGAGTAAATCGACCGTGTCCAATCGAGGTAAAACTTGTACCGGTATAATCACCTTGTGTACCAGCACCAGCTGCAGCTAATACTTCACGCATTTTCTGTGCATGATCCACAGGTACATAAACGGCCAGTTTTTTATAATGAATCTCATGAGTCTTTACTAAATAACTCTCCACTTCAATACCGAGAAGTTCACAAAACCAGTCATTCAGTCCATCCCAAATAATATCCATGTTCGTGTGTGCTGCATAGACGGCAATATCATGTTTCAACAAATCTGCATACATTTTTTCTTGTGGCTGATCAGTAACCAGCCGTTTTACAGGACGAAAGATTGGAGGATGTTTAGCAATCAGCAAATCGATTTTTTTCTTGATTGCTTCTTCGACCACTTCTGGACGAACGTCTAATGTCATCATTACTCGTTGGATTGGCTTATCCAATGTTCCGATATGCAGTCCGACTGGGTCTCCTTCTTCAGCTAGCCACTGAGGACAATAGCTTTCAAACTTTTGGATGAAGGTGCGTCCGCTGATTGTCATGTCTTTAAAACCTCCTCAATCATTTGGATTTCCTGCTCGATTTGTTTTTGACGTGCCTCTTGATTAGCTGCTTGTTTGAGCTGTTCACGGATAGCTTTTCTTTGTTGAAGCTCTCTTGTCCATTTTGATTTGAAGATCTCACTTTTCTCTTCAAGCAGAAATGGCCCGAACATCAGCTCCATTTCATTGTAAGTAACTGGTTTTTGTTCTTTTTCGGCTACAATGATTTCATATATTTTTTTATTTTCTTCAAGTATTTTTTCTGATTGGATTTTATACTGATTTTCTTGCAGCCAAGATCGTAATGTACGCTCTCCGATGTTTGGCTGAAGGATCAAACGTTCTTGTCCGCTTAAGCGTTGATTCAACTTGCCAGCTTCTAGGATATCTCGGATCAGTGAACCTCCCATACCCGCAATCGTGACAGCTGTAATACCATCTTGTGGCTGGATAGCATCTAGACCATTTGCAAGGCGTACGGTGATACGGTCTTCTAATCCATCTTTTTTGACTTGCTTACGTGCTGATTCATAAGGACCTTGAACGACTTCACCAGCAACTGCATATTCGATTTTTCCTCTTAATATCAATGCAACGGGTAAGTAAGCGTGATCTGATCCAATGTCTGCTAAACGAGCGGATTCAGGGACAAAGTCACCCACTGCGGCTAAGCGCTGAGATAAATCTAAATGGTTCATAGCTTCACTCCTTCTAGATAATTATAGCATTTTCCAAATAAAATAAGGAGACTAGGAATAAAAAAATTCCCATATCTCCTTAAAAAATATACCTTTTCGTTCTATAAAACAACATTTTCTTATTTTTGAAAAAATATCGTTGGTTATTTGTTCAATGAAACATCAATAATCGAATCTCCAGGAACTTGCGGTGGGATAGACATCGTCATGATCGGCATCTCAACTAATGTAAATTGGACTTTGTCACCGATTTTCAATTCATTTATGTCCACGCTTATTTTTTCAGCAGTAGCATTTAAGATCACTCCGTCATTGCTGAATGACGTTCCCATATTCGCTGGATCTTCTTTGGCCATGACATCGACGAGTTTCAACTGAAGCGTTTCTTCTTCTGCTTCTACTTGAGTGATACTTTCAATCGTTCCGACAAATATGCTTTGTCCCTGCGTTTTCGTACTGCTTGTTTTTACTGTTTGACCCGCATCAATCGAATCAACAGAACCTGTGTTGCTATCTGCGCTACCGCAGCCTGCTAAAAGAAAAAATAGACCAACTACAGATACACTAGAAAAAATAGCCCTCATAAAAAATCCTCCGTTTAAGTTTCTGCATTACTTGTTGCGGTGATTGTCTCCGGTCATTTCTGTCCATATAATGATTCGCTGACCTGCTTTTACTACTAGGTCAAATGTCAGTTGGACTTGTCAACTGTTCAACCATTGCGTCGGTTGCGACCAGTCATTTCGATTTCTTTTGTCAAATAACGTATGCGTTCCATTATCCGTTTCGCTTTTAGCGGCTCTTCATCTCCACGTTGAGTGACGGACAAATGCTGTTCCAATTCATCCATTGTAAAATTCGATGAGAAGAAGGTTGGTAACTGTTCCTGCATCCGATATTGAAGGATAACACCGAATACTTCGTCTCGTATCCAACTACTCATCGCATCTGCACCAATATCATCGATCATCAAAATAGGTGAACGTTTCACTGCATCTAACTTTTCTGCCACTTGATCTTTTCCGATTGCCTGTTTCATCTCAACGGCAAATGTCGGAAAATGGACTAGCGTCGTGGTGAATCCAGCAATCGCTAATTCTCTCGCTGTTGCTCCTAATAAATATGTTTTTCCAATACCAAAACTTCCTACTAGATACAGTCCTTTATGATACCCTTTTGGATCAGCAGTATATTTCTCTACAAAATCTAGGGCTTCTAAGCTCGCATATCCTCGTCCATCTGTACGTTCAAAGTTTTCAAAAGAAGCCGATTGAATATCTTTTGGCATATCCATTGCTTTTACTCGGCTTCTGATTTCTTCTTGTCTTTGCCGTGCTAACAATGCTTCCGTTGGTACATAAGTGACATCCACATAATGAAAATTCAACGTCAGCTTCGGCTCATAGCCGGGAGCGATCATCGTTGGATCGTTTTTTTGATATTTACGCTTTTCTTGCACGAATTCATACAATTTAGCGTAACTTTTTTCAATATCCGCTTGTGTCAATTCTTCTTGGTGTGCGCTTAGAAAAGCTTGAACATCCGCATCATTTAAGACTTCAGCGATCATTTCAGCATACTTTTCTTGATAATTGCGTTTGCTGATGATCCTCTTCAATTCTTTGCCTACGTCTTCCACTAGATGTCACCCTCCTTTTTTGCCAGGTATTCTTTAAAACGGCGGTCAATCTCTGCTTTTTTCTCGCTGCTGATCTGTTTTTCATCTTTTGGCTGGTTGACCCAATCAGGAAGCTTTTCCCGTCGAACATTTCGCTTGCCAGTTTGATAATTTGTTTGCTTCTTTTGTTTTGATTGTTTTGCTTGATTACTTATTTGCCGAATGTGCTGGATCGCTTCTTCTGCTGTGGCGATTTTCTTTTGTGCCCATTCATTTGCCACTGTATTTACATAACTGGCATTTAAGCTAGCATTATTCTTGATCACTAGTACATAATTCAGCAAAACATTGATCACGCTACTGGAAAGACCTGATTGAGAAACAAGATCTTGCAGTAACCAGTTTTCTTGTTTAGAAACATATCCGCCTTTTTCTGACTTGATTGCTTCCAGATATTTCATCGGTGGAATGCTCTGTGCTTCTTTTATCAGCTGAAGCGCTGCGTTTGTCAAATGTTCGTTTGACGAGGGTTCATTACTGTTTTCAGAAACCGCAACTGTTTCTTTTGTTTGCTTCACCGGACGTCTCTGCATTGCCAAAATGGCTTTTTGCAGTTCTTTTTCAGATACTTTTTGTTCACTAAAGTCATAAGATTGACTGATCAGTTCGCCAAGTGTCAATTCATCGAAACCGTAAAGCTGATGATACATGTCGACTTGTTTGATGATTGGATCATCAAGACTTGCAATATGTTTTTTTGCCAGCCAATCATTCAAAAACTGCCAATCGAATGTCGAATCTGCTTCAAGTAATGCTACTGATTCAGATTCTTCAAAAGATTTATTCAGTGATTCGATGTTTTCTTGATTAGCAGCGTACACTGCTTCATTGAAGCGATAAACATCTAAAAATTTTTTTGTGATTTTTTGATATCCCTCTGCTGTATGCCTTTTAGGTTCAAACAATTGGGTAAGCTTCTGGAATCGTCGTTCACCAACTTTTTCCAGAAGAAGAAAAGCCAGAACAGAATCTTTGAAAAATGCTTTAGGAATGAGTGGTTCTAACAGCTCATAAATAAAACGAGGTCCCAGATCACTATCTTCTTTAAAATAAACATCCAGTAAGCCGATTCCTTCTAGCTTTTTTCTTGCATCATAAAATTGCGGGATACCGCAGCCTAGACTACTAAGCAGATCTGCATGCATCCCTTCAGGACCTTTGCCAGATTCTTGAGAGATTTCTGATAACAGGGTGAAATAGATACTCAAGGCTTCTCCGCCGATTAGTGGCTGATAAAGATACAGCAAGGCGTTCTTGCTGTCTTCTCTCAGCGGAGCCGCTTTTCTTCCTTGGTAAATATTTTTTGGTTGAAGCTCTTTCCAAGCATTTTCCAAGGAAATGCCTCCTTTTTGTTTCTTAATTGTTTTCTTTATTATTCTCTTTATTATTTTCTTTTGCTTTATCCACGATATCTTGCAACTCTTTTAAGAAAACAGACATATCTTTGAACTGGCGATAAACACTTGCAAAACGAATATAAGCGATTTCGTCTAAATCAACTAAATCTTCCATCACATATTCACCAATTAGATTCGTCGATACTTCGTTTTCTCCGAGACTGCGTACGCGGTTTTCGACATGGTTGACGATTTGTTCCATTTGTTCCATAGCTACAGGTCTTTTTTCTGCTGAACGGATGAGTCCTCTTAAAATTTTATCGCGATTGAACTCTTCGCGTTCCCCGTTTTTCTTGATTACTAATAACGGAGCAGCTTCAATTCGTTCAAATGTAGTGAATCGGAACGAACAATTCTCACATTCGCGACGGCGACGGATCGCACGTCCATCATCTGCTTGACGGCTGTCGATTACTCGTGAATTATTATGTTGACATCTGGGACATCTCATTTTGTCTCACCTCTTGCATCGCATTTTTATATAAAGGGTGTGTCTTTCTTTACAACTAGTTGTATTATAACACGAAACAAATCACAAACGCGACTGTCCTACCCAAAAAACACGGATATAAGAACAATTTTTTCTACTTTCATGCGTAATTGTGTCCCCTGTCCTTACCAAATTTCAATTTTCCAATACTGATCACCTTGATTACTGAGAAATAACTTATACAAAAGCTGATTTAGTCATCTAGCACAAAAAACTTGAAGCAGATGAACACCTTCTCATCTGCTTCAAGTCACATCTCGATTTTTTACTATTTTATAACTTCTCTTCGATTCCTGTATAGTGTTTCATTCGCTGTTCCTCGATTTTTTGCTCATCGGGAATGTGGTCACTTTCTGGGAGCGGTGTTTTACTACGATCAGGTGTCGGATTTTTTCGTTCTTGAGTCAAATCTTGCCGCTTCGCTTCTTCTTCTGCCTGCTGGTCTTCTATTTCATCAATTCTTGCTTGGTACCGCTTTTCTTTTTCTTCTGCTGTTTCTGATTGCGTACGACCTTCATCGATTAGATTTTCTTTATTGAGTATCTCGCCGATTTTTTCTTTTGCGTTACCTACGACTTTATCCTTTTGATTTTTTAATGATCCCATCGCTATCCCTCACTTTCTATACTCAGGATAGCAAAATTGACACAGATACTCAAAGAAAGCGATTAGCAAAAAGCCAATTTTCGATTTGTCCCACAAGTTTTTCTTTTGTTCCATTGTTGTCGAACAAAATATCCGCACGCTGCTTTTTTTCTTCGATTGGAAGCTGACTACTAATTCTCTGCTGCGCTTGTTCTAGCGTCAGTTGATTACGTTTCATCAAACGCTGAAGCTGAGTTTCTGGCGTAGTATAAACGACAGCTACTGCATCCATATAGTGGTCATAATGACCTTCGTAGAGCAATGGGATATCTACAATTACTAAAGGATGATTGGAACTTAGAGAGGCGATTTGATCTTTTATCGCTTTTCGGATAAACGGATCTAATAGCTGATCAAGTTTTTGCCGTTTTTCCTTTGATGGAAAAACAATCATCCCAAGTTTCCCTCGATCTAGTTGCCCATCAGGCTGCAATACCTCTTGGCCAAACACTGATACAATTTTCCTCAGAGCAAGCGTTCCAGGATCAACAGTTTCTCTGGCAATCAAATCGCCATCGATCAAAGGAAATCCATGAGACTGAAAGACTTTGGCTGCCGTACTTTTACCGGTAGCTATTCCACCCGTCAAACCTAAAACAAATCCTACTTTGCGATTTTTAGCCTTTGACAATTCGGACAATAGTGCGTCCCCCTTTGTGCCACTTTTGTTTTCACGATCGGCGTCCCACAACGTATACATGGTTTGCCAGTTTGCTGATAGACATGCAGTGCTACTTGAAATCCGCCTGATTCTCCTAATGCATTCAAATAACTGCGAATCGTGGTACCTCCGGCTTCTATTGCACGATCCAAAACATCAATGATCGATAGACGTAATTGTTCTACCTCTTTGGGGCGCAGTGTGTTCGCCGGTTGTTCTGGATGGATCTTCGCTTCCCATAATGCTTCATCTACATAAATATTACCTAGACCAGTCACTAGACGTTGGTCTAGCAGCAATGGCTTGATTGCTTTGTGGGACTTTTTCAGTCCATTTGCAAAATCTGCTAATAAGAAGCTATCTGGCAAAGGCTCAGGTCCCAATTTCATGATTCCTCGGTAAGTTGCACTTGCTCCTTTTTCGACGATTGTCATACGACCAAATTTTCGTACATCGTTGTAGCGAAGTTGGCTTCCATCCTCAAAAAAGAAAAGTACATGCGTATGTTTATCGATTGGTGTATTTTCTTTCGTAAATTGATATTTTCCTTCCATTCGCAAGTGTGAGATCAGTTCATAATGATCGAGATGAAAAATTAAAAACTTCCCTCTACGTCCAATGGATTGGATGGTTTCGCCAACAAGAGAAGCCTCAAAGATGGGCGTCTCTGGTTGCTCGATGATCTTAGGCCACAAGACTTGCACTTTCTGAATCGTTTTTCCTACTACTAACCGTTCCAATCCTTTACGAACGGTTTCTACTTCTGGTAATTCTGGCATTTTTTCTTTTCACCTTCATTATATTGCTCTGTCTTAAACAATGTTTATTTTGCTTCGTACCACGTTTTTCCCCAACTGCTGTCAGTGATCAGTGGTACATGAAGAGAAACAGCTTGTTCCATAACTTCCTTCACCAATTTATCTAATGATTCAAGTTCTTTTTCAGGTACCTCGAAGACAAGTTCATCATGAACTTGTAACAGCATCGTAGCTTGAAGACCTGTTTCTTTTAATCGTTTATCCAATTCGATCATCGCGATTTTCAAAACATCAGCAGCACTTCCTTGAATTGGTGTATTGATAGCTGTTCGTTCCGCAAAAGAACGGATATTGTAATTTCTTGAATTGATGTCTGGCAAATATCGACGGCGGTGATACAGTGTTTCAACGTAGCCTTGATCTTTTGCTTCGCGTACGATTCTTTCCATATATTCTTTGACACCTGGGTATTTTTCAAAGTACGTATCGATGTATTGCTGTGCTGCTTTTCGGCTGATGCCTAAATTTTGTGAAAGTCCGTAATCAGAGATGCCATACACGATACCAAAATTCACTGCTTTTGCCTGCCGACGCATATTTGGTGTGACATCCTCTGCCTTTTCGATTCCAAATACGCGCATCGCTGTGCTGGCATGGATATCTTGACCTTCTAGGAAGGCAGCTTTCAAATGTTCATCATTTGAGATATGCGCAAGTACGCGTAACTCGATTTGTGAATAGTCAGAAGAATAAATCAACCAGTCTTTTTCTCTAGGAACAAATGCCTGACGTATCTTTCTCCCTTCATCTAATCGAATCGGGATGTTCTGCAAATTAGGATCAACAGAGCTTAATCGTCCTGTTTGGGTCAATGTCTGGACATAACGGGTATGCACTTTTCCATCTGATTGGATCACTTTCAGCAGTCCCTCGACATAGGTAGATTGAATTTTTGCAATTTGACGATAGGTGAGGATATCCTCTACGATTGGTGCTTGTTCACGAAGCTGTTCCAGTACATCTACAGCTGTGGAATATCCAGTTTTTGTTTTTTTGATAACGGGTAATCCCATTTTTTCAAATAAGATCACTCCTAATTGCTTTGGTGAATTCAAATTGAATTCTTCGCCGGCTTCTTCGTAGATTTTTTGTTCGATCTCTCTTAAGCGAGCAGAGAACTCGCCCTTCATTTCTTGTAAGCGAGTCGCATCTACTTTGATCCCGCTTATTTCCATCTCTGCCAAAATGATAGACAATGGCAGTTCCATTTTCCGGAAAAGATCTTCTTGGTTTTTATCTGCCAGTTCTTGGCTCAATTTTGGTGTCAACGCATTGATTGCAGCTACTTTTCGCGCTAAATGAGCAAAAAAGAGTTCCTCTTCTTCTGGTAAACCTTTTTTCGCCCCTTTGCCGTATACAGCTTCATCTGATTGGATATCGTTGTATCCGTAATGAGCAGCTATTCCTTCGATATCTGTGCTTTTTTCATTCGTATCGAGAAGGTATGCACCTAGCAAGACATCAAAATCGATTCCTTTCGTTTTTCCAGTATAGCGGTTTAAAGCAACATAAGTTCGTTTCGCATCATATACTTTTTTCAGCCGAGTCGGATCAGTGATCCAAGAATGGAACGCTCGGTTTTCGAATACAGATAGATCGTTCGTGACATAAATTTTCTTTTCTGTCCCCCACGCTACTCCGACGATTTCCTCTGTATGATAATTGTCGCCCATCATTTCCACGTACAACGCCATATCCGTAGTAAACATTTCCTCTTTGAATTCATGAATGACTTCAAACAAAATATCATCCATTTTTACTTCTTCTTCTACGATATTCAATTTAGAAAGGAACTGATTGAAATCCATTTCTTTATAAAACGGAACGAGTTTATCGAGATTTTTCCCTTCATACTTCAATGAGTCGATAGAGACATCCACAGGGGCTGAAGTATTGATGGTCGCCAATTTTTTCGATAAGAAAGCCTGCTCTTTGTCATTTATCAGATTTTCTTTCATTTTACTTTGCTTCATTTCATCGATATGTTCATAAATTCCTTCGACTGAGCCATATTGTTTCAATAGCTTGATAGCTGTTTTTTCACCGATTTTAGTCACACCGGGGATATTGTCAGAGGCATCTCCGGCTAGTCCCTTCATGTCAATAATCTGTTTTGGCGTCAACCCATCATATTTTTCCGCTACATGTTCTGGTGTATAGCTTTCGATATCGCTGACACCTTTTACAGTGATATCCACTTTTACTTCTTTACTAGCTAATTGAGTCAAATCCCGATCACCTGAAAGCACGACGACATCAAATTGATCTTTGTCTACTTTTTCTGCCAAAGTACCGATAATATCATCTGCTTCATAATTGGGCAATTCGTAATACTGTACCCCTAGTCCTGTCAACAAATCACGTATATATGGCATTTGTTCTTTGAATTCGCCAGGTGTTTTGGATCTTCCACCTTTGTACTCCGCATACATTTCTGTCCGAAAAGTCGTTTTTCCTGCATCGAACGCAACCAGAACATGAGTCGGTTGCTCTTTTTGCATAACATTTTCAAACATCGTATTGAATGCATAGATTGCATTTGTATGAAGACCGTTTCTATTTTTGAAACGTTCAAGAGAATTGTGAAGCGCAAAGAATGCGCGAAAAGCCACACTGTTCCCATCAACGAGTAATAATTTATTTTTTGTCATCTTCTTAACTCCTTACTGTAAAGTTCTTATTCATTCTAACAAAGAATCCTGCGGAATGCGAAAAGAAAAAGCGGGACCATACCAAATAATTCGGTATAGCCCCAACTGATGAATTTTTTTCTTTTTTAGTTGTTCCGTCCAAAGATTCTCAGAAACGCCAAGAACAAGTTGATAAAGTCCAAATACAGCTTCAATGCCATGAATACAGCAATTCCACTATGTGCTGTTCCGTTTGTCTGGACATAGATATTACGGATGCTTTGGTTATCATAAGCTGTAATCCCTGCAAAGATGACGACTAACAGTAGGGAGATGAACAGCTCAACTGCGCTACTTCTCAAAATGAAGATGTTCAAGACTAGTGCAATGATTACTCCGATTAAAGCTGCCTGTCCTGCTCTTCCAACCCCGCTAAGATCTCTTTTTGTTGTTACTCCGACAACAGACATCCCCATGAACATCAAGGTAGCTGTCAAGAAAGCTTGCGTTACTGTTCCAATATCGTAGTATGCAAGAGTAACTGCTAATGTTATGCCATTCAAAAGAGAGTAGGCAATAAATCCACCGATTGCTAAGCTCGGATTCTTTTGTGCTTTTACGCCTAGAACCATTACTAAAATCAGTTCAACGATCCACAGACCCACAAAGCCTAATGGAAAATTATTGATAAAAGTTGCTAATTGCAAAGGGAATACCCAAAGAGCCAAGTAAGAAGTGGCTGCACTAAGGGCAAGTCCCATACCTAAAAATCCATAAACTTTTGCATAAAAACGATTGATACCTGACATTGATGTACTTGGATTATTCATTCAATTCACCTTCACTTTCGATTGCTATTTCCAATTCAGGAACTTGTGGCGGTTGGACCATAACGACAGCATCCAACACACGATCTTCGTTCGTATTTTCCGCTTCTACAGAAATCGTCACCACATCCTTCATCTTATCTACTTTTATGACCTCAAACTGAAAAGTCAGTGTTTCATAATGGAAAACCGGTTCAATAAAATTGACAGAAAAATTGACAACATGTGATCCTGGTCCAGGAAGATGCTTTGAAATTGCACTTGTGATGATCCCCATCAGCATCACTGATGGAACGATTGGCTGTTGATATTCTGTTTTTTGTGCAAAGTCATGTTGGATATACAAAGGATTTGCATCATTCGTCAATCCCAAATACAGCAAAAGCTGGTTATCTTCAATAGATTCTGTTAAGGATAACGAGTCGCCTTCCTCGATTTCATTTATTGTTTTTCCTAGTTTTCTCGGCTTACCTATGTTCAAGATAGAAACCCTCCAGTTTATTTTTAATCATACATTATTGTACCAAAAGTAGCGTAAAAGGCAAGTTCTGCTCCCTTGATTTAACAGATTCCTATAGTTTACAGAGGTCGTGAAAAAGCTGTCCTGCATCAAGTAATAAGAACAGCCAAGAAAAAACAGCTTCTCATGTTTTTGATTTGGTTGGGCTTATTACCGCAGATGCAAGCTTTTGAACACCGTTTATCTGAGGTCGTGAAAAAGCTGCCCTGCATCAAGTAATAAGAACAGCCAAGAAAAACAGCTTCTCATGTTTTTGATTTGATTGGGCTTATTACCGCAGATGCAAGCTTTTGAACACCGTTTATCATAAGTTGCAAAAAAGGGAGCTTGGCAAGATTTTTGCCACTCCCCCTCTTTCTATTTTTATAAGGACACTGCAGTAATTGTATTACAGTACATTTTTCGTCGTGCTGCTTAAAAGTTTTTCATACGCTTGTTCAAATTTTTGAACATCTCCAGCACCCATGAAGATTACTACTGCATCATGATAATCTAACAATGGAGATACATTATTTTCTTTGATGACTTCTCCACCTTTTTTGATTTTCGCTCCAAGGTCTTCGATCTTAACATTTCCTTGTTCTTCCCGAGCCGAACCAAAAATATCGCATAAGTAAACTTTATCAGCTAAATCAAGTGCTTCTGCAAATTCATCCATCAATGCAATCGTACGCGTAAACGTATGGGGTTGGAAAACTGCAATTATTTCTTTATCTGGATATTTTTGGCGTGCGCCATCAATCGTTGCTTTGATCTCTGCAGGGTGATGCGCATAATCATCGACTACGGTCATGTCTGCTACGATCTTTTCACTGAATCGACGTTTTACTCCTGGGAAAGTCAGCATTTCTTCTGCCACTTCTTTCAGATCCAGTTTTTCGAAATAAGCTACTGCAATAACACCTAAAGCATTTAAGATATTGTGTTTACCGAATGCTGGTACAGTGAAGTGCCCAACAAATTCATCCCCATGATAGACATCAAAAGCAGAACCAGAAGTTGTGCGTTCGATGTTTCGTGCTTGGATATCATCGTTTTCTGTGACACCATAATAATAAATCGGCACATCTGCTTCTAATTTGCGTAAATAAGCATCGTCACCATACGCAAAAATAGCTTTTTTCACTTGTCCAGCCATTGTTTGGAAAGCTGTAAATACATCGTCGATACTTGTATAATAATCCGGATGATCAAAATCGATATTGGTCATGATTGCATAGTCTGGTGAATAGGCAAGGAAATGACGGCGATATTCACAGGCCTCAAATGAAAAGAATTCCGCTTGCGGATCACCATGTCCTGTTCCATCTCCAATTAGATAACTTGTTGGACGGACACCACTCAATACATGAGAGAGCAGTCCAGTCGTACTTGTTTTTCCGTGAGAGCCTGTTACAGCGATACTCGTATAGTTTTGGATAAAATGACCAATAAAGTCGTGATAGCGAATCACTTCCAAACCTAATTCTTTTGCTCGCTGGATTTCTTCATGTGAATCAGGAAATGCATTTCCTGCAATGATCGTCATCCCTGGTTTTACATTATCTGCGTTAAATGGCAGAATCGTGATATTTGCTTTTTCTAAATCTCTTTGTGTAAAGAAATATTTTTCAATGTCTGATCCTTGGACATTTAGACCTTGTTCATGTAAAACAAGAGCCAAGGAGCTCATTCCTGAACCTTTGATACCAACAAAATGATACAATTTATTTTGATTTTCCATTTGAATCCTCTTCTCTTATCTAGCGTCCATTCTTTTAGCTATTACATTCAACACGCTCCTCATTATCTTATAAACGATTGAAAATTTCAACCAAATTTATTTGGAAAGGAGGATTCGCTGGCTAAAATGGTCAAGTACGGGAAAAATCCGTTTTTATTGACTCTTTAATTCTGGTGTAAGAAGACCAAACTTCCTCTGATATATCAATGTGAGGAATAAAATCTTTTCCTTTCGGACCATAGCCGTTCTCATCGTCATGGAGTCGTTCCATTTCTCCTAATACTAGCGCATGGAAATATTCCTTAGGCCATTGATGATTCAGTTCTTTTGCTGTAAAGATGATCTCTTCAGAAAAGTGAAGGATTTCCGGCACAAATGGCACAGCATTCGCGAAAATAGTTTGTTCATTTTGCCATACTTTCTCAAAAGTTGCTCGAGTCCTGCGTTGCAGTGTCGGATCATTCATCAATAGGACTTTTTCTGGTACAGCATCTAAGGAATGAAGAATCTCCAGTGAAAAAGTGGCGTTCTCTCCAGAATTTGTAGACTTCGATTCTATCAGGAAAGCCTTATCGGGCAAATCATAGACTTCTTTTAGATACTGACGACAGATTTCACTTTCACTCATGCCTTCTTCAAAATGAAATCCTTGCTTTTCAAAATTCTCATAAAGGATCCTAGTCGCATGCCCCACACCGCCGACCAAAAATAAACGTTCTACTTGACCATTTACATACATTCGTGCTGCTTTATCAGCTAAGATAGGAAGACAGTTTCCAGCTAAAATAAGTGTAGGTGCCGTCAGTTCCTCAAAATTTCCCTCTTCAGGTGCGACTAAAAAATTTAATAGCTGATTCCAGTCTTTTAGATTCCTCTGCTCACTTTTTTCCAAAGGCCTTCCATCCTTTCATCTGATTTTTTGTGCTTCATTAAAGTCTTCTCTTTTTGTCTCAATCCATTTGATTTCCCCATGACATCTTCCACAACGATATTTGCGTACATCGATTCTTCTCTTGCGGTAGATCGTGGCAGAACAATCTTGGCATCGATAATACTCCATCTTTATCTGTTTCTTCGTCAAGGCTGGTGCATAGCGCAACCCTCCTGTTTTTTTCAAAAGATACTTGAAATCCATATCTTTATGCTGATACCCTCTTCCAGCTAGATGAAGATGATAATGGCAAAGTTCATGCTTGATGATTCCTGCAATCGTCTCTTCGTCTGACTCTTCAAATAGCTTCGCATTAAAATCTAAATGATGATCATTTAAATGATAGCGCCCGCCAGTTGTACGTAAGCGTGGATTGAACATTGCTTGGTGCTTGAAAGGAAGCTGGAAGCTTTTTAATGATATCTCTTCTACTAACTGCTGCAGTTCTTCTTGTGTCAATTTTTGTTACTCCTCATTGTTACTCTTCATAAGGGGAAAGCATCGTCAAACTGATTCTGCCTTTTTTCGTATCGACTTGTTCTATCCAAACTGTTACGATATCTCCTACTGACACGACATCTGTAGGATGCTTGACGAATTTTTTGCTGAGTTTCGATATATGGACAAGTCCGTCTTGCTTCACACCGATATCAACAAATGCGCCGAAGTCAATGACATTACGGACCGTTCCAGTCAATTCCATCCCTGGTTTCAAGTCTTCCATACTCAATACATCTGTACGTAATAAGGGCGCTGGCATCTCATCACGCATATCTCGTCCAGGTTGTGTCAGCCCAGCTAAAATATCGGTTAACGTTTCTTCTCCGACTGATAGGCTTTCAGCCAGTTTCTCTACGGATAATCGTGTCAATTTTTCTACTGCTTCTTCTGTACCAAGCTCTTTTTCTGAAAGTTGGACTGAAGTTAATATTTCTTTTGCGATAGAATAACTTTCGGGATGGATACCTGTGTTGTCCAAAATGTTTTTCCCACCAGGGACTCGCAAGAATCCGATTGCTTGTTCATATGCTTTTGGTCCTAAGCGTGGCACTTTTTTCAATTGAGTTCGTGCGGTGAATTCTCCGTTTTCTTCACGATAAATGACAATGTTTTGGGCAGTTGTTTTATTCAATCCTGATATATGCTGCAAGAGCTGCGGGCTTGCTGTATTCACATCCACACCTACTTGGTTAACCGCTGTTTCCACAACAAAATCCAATTGTTCAGCCAAACGTTTTTGAGAAACGTCATGTTGGTACTGGCCTACTCCGACAGCTTTAGGATCGATTTTGACTAATTCAGCTAAAGGATCTTGCAGGCGACGGGCAATAGAAACAGCACTTCTTTCTTCAACTTGTAGATGCGGAAATTCTTTTCGTGCAATTTCGCTAGCGGAGTAAACAGAAGCGCCTGCTTCGTTGACGATAGCGTAATAGGTTTTATGGTCGGCGTATTTCAACTGCTCAGCCACAAAAAGTTCAGATTCCCGACTGGCTGTACCATTTCCGATAGCTACCATATCTACTTGATATTTATTAATTAATTGGATAAAAGCTGGTCCAGCAGCTTCTCTTTTTGCTTTCGCTGCAGGTTTATGAGGATAAATAACTTCGATTGCTAAAACTTTCCCTGTCGCATCTACGACTGCTAGTTTACATCCAGTACGATAAGCCGGATCAAATCCCAGGACAACTTTACCTTTTAGTGGCGGTTGCAACAAAAGATTACGGAGGTTTTCGCCGAAAATAGCGATTGCTTGCTCATCTGCCTTTTCAGTCAATTCATTGCGCAGTTCTCGCTCGATTGCTGGCTGAATAAAGCGTTTATAACTATCCTGATAGGCTTCTCTGACGAATGAAGAAGAAGGAGAGGCAGGATTTTTGACTATTTGGCGATCCAAGTAAGCTAAAATTGCTGCTTCATCTACTTGAAGGAATACTTTCAGAATATCTTCTTTTTCTCCACGATTAGTAGCTAATATTCGATGAGAAACCATTTTATGGACGGGTTCTGCAAAGTCATAATACATTTCATATACGCCTTTTTCATCTGCTTGCTCATCCTTGACATTGCTGACATACATACCTTTGTTATACGTATAAGACCGAATCCAAGTCCGAAATTTTGCATTATCGCTGACTTGTTCAGCAATAATCTCATGAGCACCGTGCAACGCTTCTTCGGCAGAAGAGACTTCTTTTTCTTTGTCAATATATTTTTCTGCTTCAGATTGCACCTCTCCATCTGTAAGCTGCATCAGCCACTTCGCGAGTGGTTCAAGTCCTTTTTCTTTAGCAATCGTTGCTTTTGTCCGTCGTTTTTGTTTGTATGGACGATACAAATCTTCCACTTGTTGCATTTTCACGGCTTGGGTGATTTCTGCTTCTAACTCGGGGGTCAGTTTCCCTTGTTCATCGATTAGCCGAATCACTTCAGTTTTACGTTTTTCTAAGTTTTCAAGATATGCATACCGCTCTTCGATTTCACGAATCTGGACTTCATCAAGACTTCCAGTCATTTCTTTTCGGTAACGCGCGATAAAAGGAACAGTGTTTCCTTCATTTAACAAATTAAGTACAGTAGTCAACTGCTTAGGACGATAGTCTGAAAGCTCTTTTTGTACAAGCTGAATGATCGTCTGGTTCAAATTTTCCGTCATTAAAATGCCTCTTTTCTGCTAAAAATTGCTTCTTTATTCTATCATACTTTTTATCGTGGGTTAAACTACTGAAAGAAACAATATTCTCTATACAAATAAAAAGAGCCGCAACAAAGTCACAGCTCCTTCATTCTTTCCATTAGTCAGATTCCATGCCATGGTCCTTCGTTGTTCTGATATTCAATGTCTTGAAGAATACCTTCCTTGTCAAAAACAACCCCATGCAATGACCCTCCAAATACAGCTCCACCATCCATGCCGATTTTATGATCATGGATCCAGAGGTCTGTTGTCTGCATATCTCCATGGAGCATTGGTGTAATCGTATGTCCAAATACGATTGTCTTACCTGTATTGTTTTTCCCTTCATGAAATGGTTCCCTTATCCAAATAAAGTCTCTTGGACTTGTCTTACGCCAGTCTTTCTTTGTCAAATCCACACCGGCATGGACAAAAAGATAATTTTCCCATTCATAATACAAGGGGCGCTGGACTAAAAATTTAATCAGTTCTGAATATCTCGATTGGATCATCATCGAGATTTCAGTTGGGGAGTATTCCTCCGATGCCCCTGGGTGAAGCAGGCTTTCAAACGTTTCTTTTCCACCATTTCTCATATAAGGCGCATACCAGTCCTCCGGTGATTGCAGAAATTGCAAAAAATATTCTTCATGGTTTCCCCGGAGGTAAATGGCTCCTGTTTCTTCGACTAATTGCTTTCCTAATAAAAAACATTCTTTTGTACGAGGACCTCGATCATTAAGATCCCCTAATAAAACAAGCTGATGGATCTTTGGATCATAATAGTGAATAAGTTTTTCAAAAAGCTCATATTTGCCATGGACATCCCCAATAGCATAAATCAATGATTTCATGTGGATCACCATCCTCAACGCTAGTATAGCGCATATTGGAAATGGTCGACAATCAAAACTATTGTTTTCTATTTAATTAAAGCTGTAAACCGCAGTTCTGCTTCTTCTGGAGAGATTCCATGGTCTTGAACATAGCGATTGCGCGGATGTTTCGCACACTCTATGCTACATGCTCCTAAATGTTTTTCTTCATTTTCAATGGAAGCAAGAATCTGACGATTGCACTCAGGATTGCTACAATTGATATATCGTTCACATGGTGTTCCGTCAAACCAGTCGCGACCGACGATTTGTTTATCTACTTGGTTGATATCGACAGCGATCCGTTCATCAAACACATACATCTTGCCATCCCATAATTCCCCTTTAACTTCAGGATCCTTACCATAAGTAGCAATACCGCCATGAAGCTGTCCGACATCTTTGAATCCTTCACGGACAAGCCAACCAGAAAACTTCTCGCAACGAATGCCACCAGTACAGTAGGTCACTACCCGTTTTTCCATAAATTCTTCTTTGTGCTCGCGGATCCAGTCTGGAAGCTCTCGAAAACTGCGTATATCTGGGCGTACAGCCCCTCGAAAATGTCCCAAGTCATATTCATAATCATTTCGTGCATCAATCACCACTGTCTGTTCATCTAAAATAGCTTCTTTAAATTCTTGCGGTGAAAGATAGGCACCTGTCACTTGGTTTGGATCAATGTCCTCTTCTAGCTTTAAACTTACAAGCTCTGGACGGTATCTTACAAACATCTTCTTAAAGGCATGTCCTTCGCTTGGATCGATCTTGAACATCGTATCAGCAAATCGAGGATCAGCTTTCATTGCTTCCATATAGGCAGTCGTGTTTTCAATAGTTCCAGACACGGTACCATTTATTCCTTCTTCAGCTACTAGAATACGACCTTTAAGATCCAAAGATTTGCAAAAGGCTAAATGATTTTTGGCAAATTCCTCTGGTTCTTCTATTTTTGTATAATTGTAATAAAGCAGTACTTGATAATCCATGTATTTCTTCCTTCCTTCTTTTCGTTCCTAAACAGTATAAAGAAGGCGTTCGCATTTGACGATTTATTTGCTTGTGTATAATTACGCATGGAAAGTTTTTTTGTTTACATAATATTATTATCTGAATTAAAAAGACTTCGCTTTCCTGTTTCGCACAGAAAAACAAAGTCTTTATTTCTATTATTTACCTGTAACCGCAAAGTAGTTGCCATCGGGATCAGCAAAGTTAAAGACATATTCTTCTCCAAGCTGTACCATATCACCTAATGTGACTGATTGCGTCTGCATTTTTTTATATAGTCCAAAGATATCTTTACTGTAAAACATCAAAGATGGGGCACTAGTAGCTGTGCCAGGTGAATGGGACTCAACAAATGCTCGATCATATAACAGAAATGAGGTTTGACTATCTTCAACTCCTACTTCAATTACAAGCGTCCCATCCATTTCTTGACGATCTTTTTCTGCAAAGCCAATTGCTCTCCAAAACGTTGCATTTTTTTCTACATCGTCCACATAAAGCATGATTTTTATTTCATTCGTAAACATCTGTTTCCTCCTAATCGATCTGTTCTAACATTCTCAACTTTGTCAGTTTACCATAGGAAAATGGGAAAATCTACGAAAGCTCTCAACAGAATCGTCCTACTTAAATACGCTTTTCTTTAATAATAAATAAGTTGGTTGTTTTTGTTATTCACGCTTTCACTTTTCGGAATAAATAATATGTGTTTATATGGAATAAATAAAAAAAGAGGTCGTGACTAAAAACAAGTCACAACCTCTGGTAAACGGTGTTCTCCTGACAACTCCTCGGTCACAAGACACAATATTCAACAAACATGAGAAGCTATTTTTTGAAATTGCTCTTTGTGACTCAGAGTGAAACGGCAGGCTCACGACCTCTTTCTTAAACGGTGTTCAAAAGCTTGCATCTGCGGTAATAAGCTCAACCAAACGTAAAATATGAGGAACTATTTTTGTTTGGCTGTTCTTATTACTTGATGCAGGGCAGCTTTTTCACAACCTCTTATTCACGGTGTTTCAGAAGTAGCTTCTCGGAAATAAGCCGAAATTTCACAAAAATTTGAGAAGCTATTTTTAGGAAACTTCTTCTTATTTCTTAAAGCTGACCACTTCTATCACAACCTCTTTTTGACTATGCATTCACATCGATCACTTTAGAATCATCATTGATGACATCGCGATCTAAATCTTTGATGCGTGCACTTGTCACGATACCAGCTACCATGCTACCGCTGACGTTTACTGCTGTGCGTGCCATATCGATTAATGGTTCAACAGAGATAACTAACCCAACGATTGCTACTGGCAAGTTCATTGCCCCTAAAACGATCAGTGAAGCAAATGTTGCGCCCCCACCGACTCCAGCTACACCAAAAGAACTGATTGTTACAATTGCCACAAGCATCAAAATAAATTCCAAACTAAAGACATTCACTCCAGCTGCTGGTGCGACGATCGTTGCCAACATAGCTGGATAAACGCCAGCACAGCCGTTTTGTCCAATAGACAAACCAAAACTTGCTGAGAAATTAGCTGTTGCATCATCTACTCCTAAAGCTTTTGTCTGAGTCTCGATATTCAATGGCAAAGCTCCAGCACTTGAACGTGAAGTAAACGCAAAGCTCAATACCGGAAAGGCTTTTTTGAAATAGTTGATTGGATTGACTTTTGCACCAATCAAAATCAGTGAGTGGACAATCAAAACAGCAAGCAATGCTACGTAAGAAGCAACGACAAATTTACCTAAATTGACGATAGCTGCAAAATCACTTGTTGCCAAAACGTTTGTCATCAAAGCAAATACTCCATAAGGTGTCAAACGCAAAACAAGCGTCACGATCCGCATAATGATTTTATACAAACTGTCGACTAAATCTGAAAAGAATGCTGCTTCTTTTGGCGCTTTTCTTTTCACACCTAGATAAGCGATACCGACAAAGGCTGCAAAAATAACGACTCCAATCGTACTTGTTGCACGACTACCTGCTAAATCAGCAAATACGTTTTTAGGGATAAAGGATAAAATCTGCTGTGGAATCGATAAGTTTTCAACTGTTTCCTGACGTGTTGCCAGTTCAGAGATTCGTGCTGTTTCTGCAGCTCCTTGTGTGAATTTAGCTCCTTGGAGTCCGAACAGCATTGTTGAACCAATTCCGATCAATGCTGCAATAGCTGTTGTTCCAAGTAAAGAAGTCAATACAGTCGCACTAATTTTCCCTAGCTTTTCAGAAACTTTCATTTTTGTGAATGCACCAATGATCGAAATAAACACTAAAGGCATAACTAGCATTTGCAAGAATGATACATATCCTTGACCTACAATCCCGATCCATTCCATGGATTGAGTAACGACTTTGTCGTCTACACCAAAGATCAATTGAAGCAGACCGCCAAAGACGATACCAACTCCTAATGCTGTAAAGACGCGTGTTGAAAATTTTGTATGGCGCTTTTGCATACGATAGAACACATATAATAATGCCGCAAAAACTAGAACCACTAAAACTGTGATGAGTGTTGTCATTTTTCTCCTCCTCATATTATTAATGACAAGTCCATCGAAGGAAGTAAAGGTTCCCGAGAATGATTCTTCAACCATCCTCCTGAAAAAATTTTTTTCAGTGACTTTTATATTTTAGACGATTTTTATCGAAATGACATTCTTTTTGCTTACAATTAGTAATAAAAAAACATACCTGTGATAGCTTTAATCTATCGCAGGTATGTTTTTACTGTCTATTCTTGTTTTTCTGATTGAAAATTCAATTTTACTCCAGGCTGATCTAAGGCGATCTCTGTCACCTCATAAGACATCCGGCGTACGATATCGAATAACGGTGCTACTAGCTCGTCCACTTCTTCTTGTGTGACATCATTTTGACCTTCAATTTTCCGATTGAGGATATGATTGATCTGACTCACACTTCCAGATAAAACATATGTATCAAACACTAAACGGAACTCTAAGCGTGCTCCTACGATGCTATGTTCTTTCGGATAGTTTTCGATCGTTTCTTTTAAAGGCGAGAAGCCCACTTTCAAATCTGTTTCTACTTCTTGGTTCGGCAATCTCATATCATAATGAAATGCTTCTACAACTTCTTTTTGTCTTCTGATTTCCATATAATTTTATCACTCCTTTATGAAAATTATAACATATCTCCTTTGAAAGGGGATACTACTTTTTAATGATGCTCTGCAAGGTAAGGGTTTCATTCAGATTTCCTACCACATAATCTGCCGGGATCTCACCCAGAAAATGATCGATGTCGTAAAGACAAGTAGCGACTCCTGCATTTTTCCCTGCTTCGATATCTAAACGACGATCGCCGATCATCATCGTGTCTGTTCTTTCTAAATGAAAAGTATCGATCAAATAATTTAAAGATGCTGGATCAGGTTTACGAGGAAAGTCCTGATCGATCCCTACTACTTCCTCAATCAGATGTGCCAATCGATGTTCTTTTAACAGGCCCCATGTTGATTCTGTCAAACGATGGGTCAAGATGAAATGACGACCGCCGTTGTCTTTTAGCATTTCCAGTACTTGTTTCGTTTCTGGAAATGGACGGGAAACTTCCGTGCTTTCTTTTTCATATCGGTGAAATAATTCATTAAACTCTTTGGCATTCAAGTTTGATTCATTGATCAAATAACTAGTAGAATATTTTTTCATTTTGAAGTAGATTTCTTTTTTGTCCATACTGATACCAAAATCTTTTAGTGCTTGCCATGCACCATCTACCATTGCGGGATACGTATCAAACAATGTACCATCAAAGTCCCATATATAATTTTTCATGTTCCTTTTGTTCCATTCCTTTGCTTCTTTTTTCTATCTCTCACTTTAGATAAAGGTGTTCTTTAAAGTATTTTTTTGTCCAGAATTGTCAAATCATCTGCTAATGTATACTGGATTGGTTGTGCATTTGGGATATCGATCGTATCCATTTGATCTTCAGGAACATCTTCTAAATATTTTGTCAGTGCTCGGATGCTATTACCATGACCCACAACTAGTAAATCTTGCCGATCTTTTAGTTTTGGTGCTAGATGATCTTGCCATAAGGGAATGATCCGATTCACTGTCATTTCCAGACTTTCTCCGTATGGGATCAAATGCGGGTCCAAGTGATCATATCTGCGGTCAAATCTATTTTCTACGGTTAACGGCGGAACTTCCGTATATCCTCTGCGCCATTTTTTTACTTGATCTTTTCCGTATATTTCTTTCATCTTATCTTTGTTTTTACCCACAAGATCCCCATAATGCCGTTCATTTAGACGCCATGTTTTTATTATAGGAAGCCATAACTGACCCATTTCTTCTAGTGCGACTTGTCCGGTAAGAATCGCACGTTTCAAAACAGAGGTATAAACGGCATCGAATTGAAGGCCAGCTTCAAGCATTTTTTGACCGGCTACTGCTGCTTGTTCTTTTCCTTTTTCTGTTAAGGCGACATCTAGCCATCCTGTCCAGTAATTTTCAAAATTTGCTTCGCTTTCGCCATGACGTAATAATACTAATTTCATTCTTTTCTCCCTTAAACATTCGTTTCGAATTTTATACCACATGTTTTGCATGTCACGCGTATTCGTCCTTTTCCTTTAGGTGCACGCTGCTTTTGATGACAATTCGGGCACTCAAAAAAAGTATAACTTTTTCGATCCATTTTAGCTTGCTTTTTGTTTGTTATCTGATGATATTTTTCTTTGACTCTATCAAGATATTTCAAATAACGTTGATTCTCATTTAGTCTGGGGTAGATTTTTTTTGATAGGAAACGAAATATCATCCATCCGAAAAAGACGATGAACAACAATTGTCCGATTCTATAGGGCAACCAACGACTTAGCAAACTAAAGACAAGCGCAGCAATCAATAGACCGCGATTCAACTGATCAAATTTCGCATATCTTCCCTGCATAAGTTTGTGATAGTTCTGCTGAAATCGTATTAGCCTTTCTAACCATGTTTGCATCATATTATCTCCTCCATCATCTAATATTTATTATGACAAAAAAATCCAAAAAGAAAAAGCCTTAATTGGCCTTTTCCATTGCAACTTGGTGAAGGACATTCCGATTTCTGGTAAAGTCAATCACAATCACTTTCTTTTTATCTTCTCTGTTGACTACTCGAAATGTGTCCGTCAATGGAAGAAATAGCTTCTTAGATGGTAGCTGTTGTATACGTATAAAACGATGGATCATCGTAATCAATTGAGGAAATTGAATAGACGTGTGAAGCAGACCTGGATATTTTTTCAACAGCTGTGTCGTTTTGATCAGATTCCGTTTTTTACTGATCACTTTTAAAAAGCTTTTTAGAATCTTTTGCTGACGTCTAAAAATAGAAAAAGAATTTTCGTCATCTATTTGATAACGCATTTGTTTTTGCAGTTCTGCTGCAGTCAGATGGATCTTCCCATCGTTTGTATCGATCATTAAACCTTCTGGAAACAGTTCAACCACTGCTCGATCCCAAGATTCAAGAGAAAGCTCGATATAATCTTTTACTGGTAATTCCAATTCTACCTTAAAAAAGTGCAAAACAGCCGACAGCCCTTCTGCTTGATAGATTTCTCCTAATGTTAGCCCCTCTAGATGGAACTCTGGTGAAAAATGCAGCAATGTTTTATTTTCCTGCAATTGAACATATAGAAATGTAGATCGCTCAATCAGAGTATCTTTTAAAACAACTAAAAAATTCATTTTTCTCCCCCTTTTTTCATCATTTTTAAAATAGCATATTTTGAAAAGAAAGTCTGATGCTTAGAGTAGAATTTCATAAAAATTTACTATTTCATAAGTATTCACGAGAAAAATACAAACAAAAAAGCGGAAATAACGCTCATCCGCCTTCTTGTTTATGTTTATTTCCTCTTCAAACGCTTGTCTATGATTCAGACTTTTCTCTATCTTTATTTTCATCTAAAAGTTCTTGCATTCCGATAATTTCTCGATATTGATGAATCTTAGTGATACCAATGACTTTGTCTACATCAATACTAAAACAAATACCATTACCTGGAATATCGATGTTGATGCCTTGACCAATCGCATCCATTACTTTATTCGTCAAACTATCGGGTACTAATGTCAACACAATATCTTTTTCTGGCGAAATGTCCAAACCTAAAAATTTCCCTGAATCATGTACACCAGAACCTCTTCCATGTAAGATCGTTCCGCCTGCTGCACCTGCTTCTTTTGAAAAGTCGATAACATCTTCGCCCGTTCCTCCGTCAACGATCGTCACAATCATGTGAAGATTTAATGCTACAAGATCTTTCATTTGCTTTCCCCCAATTTTTGCAATCTTTCTTTTTCGATTCTGTCTTTTTCATCTTTTCGTTTATAAATATATCCTAGTACTAAAGTGGATAATATTGGTGTCAATGCAATCATTGCAACCACACCAAACCCGTCAATGATCGGATCTCTTCCCTCAATTTGTGCAGCGATCGCCACGCTCATTGATAAAATAAATGTCGAACACATCGGACCCGTTGCTACTCCACCGTTGTCAAAAGCCATTGCTAAAAAGATCTTGTCCACTTTTCGTCCTAAAATAAATGCTAGCCCATATCCTGGGATCAAGAAATAATAAAGAGAGAATCCGACGAGCAAACGCCACATAGACAACCCTACTGCTGCGCCAATCCCAATCGAAATCACCATCAGCATGACTTTCGACCGGATCCTTCCTTCACTCAATTCTTCAACCTGTTTGACCATTACATGAATCGCCGGCTCAGCAAACCCTACTAAGAACCCCATTAAAAAGCCAAGGGGAACCAATATATAATTATAGGGCAATCCAGCGATCGTACTGCCTAAATGCTGTCCTACCGGTACATAAGCCATATTGACTCCGTGCAGGAAAAGGATCAACCCAATAGTCGTTATCAAGAAACCTTTCATAATGTCAAAGAAACGCTTTTTGCGCATACGAAAACTAATGATATTCATTAAAACAAATAGGATTACGATAGGTGCCACTGCCAAAATGACTTCCATGGTAACGATTTCGATTCCATCTATCACTTGCTGCCAGAAACTCATTGGAAGATCACCCCCAAAATCATCACGGCAAGAATCGGCCCTAACGAAGCAATACCGACCATTCCAAAACTGTCATTTTCATTTTTCTTTTGTTTGATCATGCTAGTCATCCCTCCGGCAAGGGCCAAAATAAACGGAACAGTTACTGGACCAGTAGTTACTCCGCCCGAATCAAAAGCAATCGGCATAAATTCGGAACTGGTGAAAAATGAGGCGATCAAAACGCCTATGTAGCCTATAGCCATCAATTGATAATAGGATAGCTTGAATACGACCCGAAGTAGCGCAAAGGCTAAAAATACTCCAGTGCCGACGCTGACGATCCCAATCAGCAACACTCTGCCAATCTCTCCGTCAGATATATCATATACTTGTTGTCCCAAAACTTGCACGGAAGGTTCAGCAATCGTGATCACGATCCCGATAGCAAATCCCAAACTGACCAAAACAGCCAAACTTTTCTTTTTGATCATATATTTCCCTACTAGATCTCCGACTTCCATCATAGAATAATCTGCTCCAAACAAAAAGAGCGTCATTCCGATCATCATGATTGCCGCACCAACCAGAAATGAAGCGAGGTCTTCTCCTTCTAACGGTGCAAAAACAAACGTTAAAATGACAATCAGGACAGTCATCGGCAATATAGCAGCAATCACTTCTTTAAAATTTTTTAGCATGTATCCTCCTCCTTTACTTTTTAAGTTTACCTTAAAATGAAAGAGTTTTCGAGCACAAACTTAAAACGTTATCATTTAATTTTTCTCAACATAAAATAACACGCGTCCCAAAAGTATCTTTTTACTTGGAAAAATGACTTTGAAGGAACGCGCTTATTGTGTTTTTTTATTTTACAGAGCCGATCATTCCTTGAACGAATTGCTTTTGCAAAACAAAAAATACGATGGCAGTTGGTAAAGTAGCGATGACTAATCCAGCCATGATCATTCCATAGTCTGGTGTATAGGAAGCACCCATAGCAGATAAAACAAGCGGAACCGTCCGTTTATCAGGAGATTGCAAAGCTACTAAGGGCCATAAATAATTGTTCCAGCTACTCATGAATGTGATGATTGCAGCCGCGGCATAGGTATTTTTAGCCGTCGGCATATACACTCTAAAAAAAATACTTAGTTCTTTTAGACCATCTAATCGAGCGGCTTCTACTAGATCTTTTGGAAAAGATTTAACATTTTGTCGAAAGAAGAAGATCAAAAAAGCAGTGCTAACAGATGGCAGGATGACAACCAAGAAACTGTTGATTCCCAAAACCGTTCCGTTCAATTGTGAAAACATTCGATACAAAGGGATCATCAATGCCGCAAAAGGAACCATCATCGATAGCAGTAGAATATTGAAAATTAGGTCTTTTCGTTTACTTTGATAAATCTCAAATCCATATCCTGCCATTGACGAAATCAGTAATGCAAACACAGTGGTCACCAAAGCGATCATCGCTGAATTCCAAAGGGAACGAGTAAAATTCAGCTCATTGGAAAACAAATTTTGAAAATTGATGATCAAGTTACTGCCAATCTTTATTTTTCCCGATGTGATATCCACGGGTGTATTCGTCATTCCCAAAACCATCCAGACAAAAGGGAAAATGGAAATAAATGATAGGATGCTTAATGCTGTATACTTTAATACTGACCCAATTGTCGAACGAAGTTCTAATGCTTGTTTTTTGACGTTGGGGCGTTCGATTGTTTCTTTTTCTACCATATTTTTCATCGACTTTCTCCTCCTACTTTCGTTTGGATTATCGACAATATCACAATAAAGGAAACAATAACAAAGGAAACTGCTGCCGCATATCCAAAATTAGGCGTGAATTTATAACTCAAATTATAGATGTATTGAGATAGGGTGGTCGTTGCATTTGCTGGTCCCCCGCCAGTAATATTTTGTACTTCATCAAAAAGCTGCAATGTCCCGATCGTCGAAGTAATGGAAGTAAACAAAATGATTGGTTTTAAATTTGGGATCGTCACTTTGATAAACTGCTGCCATTTAGAAGCACCGTCAATAGATGCTGCTTCATAAATCTCCGAATCAATATTTTGCATGCCTGAAAGGAAAAAAATCATATTGTATCCAGTCCAACGCCAAGTGATCGAAAGAATGATCAGAACTCTCGCCCAAATTGGATGAGTCAACCAGCCAATCGGTGTGTCAATCATACCAATGCCCAACAACAAGTTGTTTACAAGGCCAGATTGAGAAAATAGACTTTTCATGATCAGAGAATAACTGACCATCGAAGTGATACATGGAAGAAAGATAGCGGTTCGAAACAACCCTTTATATTTCAGCTTTTTATCATTTAAAAGGTTGGAAATAAAAAGTGCTAGAAACAGCATGATTGGTACTTGAACTAGTAAATACAGGAACGTATTGAAAAAAGCTCTTTTAAAAGTAGCATCTGTCAGCATCCGCTGATAATTACCTAATCCGTTAAATGTCATATTGACAGGGGGACCACTTTGAAAAGACGTGATCAAAGCCAAAACCATCGGAATAAAAACCATGATCGATATCAAAATGACTGGCAAGATTAAAAAAGCATGCCCGTTTTTGAATAAATCTTTCTGCTTCATTCTTTTCCCTCCAATTTCTATCATTGATTATTTAATTGAAAAGACAAGAAAGACAACGTCTGTAAGGCAGCCGCCATCTTTTTTGTCTTTTCGGTTGTTTGATGAAAAAGCGAAGAAATTTGCTTTTTTATCACCAATCAATTAGCCAACTGTGCTTCTACTTGTTTTTGTGTATCTGCTAGTACCTTGTCTGTCTCTTCTCCATTGATGATTCGATGAAGAGCTTCGGCTACGACTGCTTCAATTGCATAGGTCTCATGTCCGTAATTCACTTCTGGAATTTCTGATGTCCATTTGGAAAAATCATCAAAGACCTTTTGGCCACTGTAAAATTCTGAAGTTTCTTGATAAGCTTCTTGTTCATTTGCACTAAGCATCGTAGACACCAGTCCGATTTCTTTCGCAAGAGTGCCCATCAGTTCTTCATTCGATGCAAACGTTGCTTCGAGGAAATCTTTCGCTGATTCTTCTCCAGCTACTCCTTTGAGCACATACCAGCCAGCTCCGCCAAGGTTAGAAGCTTGCGCTTTTTGTAAATTTTCTGGCAGTGCAGGTATTGGCGCAATCTTCCATTTTCCAGATTGGTCTTCTGCTCCTTGGATCGTTGAAGAATACCAAGCGCCAGTTGGGCTAGAAGCTACTGCTCCTGATTGTATCGCAGTTACTCCAGCATTCCAGTCAGAAGTTTGTTCGACTAAGTCTTCTTTCAAAAGAGTGGCAAATAATTCAAGACCATACTTTAAAGATGCATTGTCTTGGATCGTGACTGTCTCCCCATCTTTGGACGTATACCATTCTCCCGCCTGTTGCATAATCATTCTTACTCGACCAAGATCAGAAGGATTGACTTCAGCGATTTTCTTTCCTGTCTTTTCTTTGACATCTCGCGCTACTTGAATATACTCGTCCCACTTCAGATTCTCCATATCCTCTTCTGTATAGCCTGCTTCAGCCATCAGATCCGTACGATAGAAGTTTGCTGTTACGCCCGAATCGAAAGGAACACCGTATATTTTTTCTCCTACTTTGTTTACCGCAAATTTATACGGTGCAAAATGATCTTCCTTTACAATAGCAGACAAATCAGCGAATGCATCTGGATAAGAAGTCAAATAGCCTTGTATCCTATAATCTTCAATCAAGACGATATTGGGCAATCCTTCTGTATTCCCGCTTGCTAAAGCGGTGTTCAGTTTCTGAACGATATCATCCTGAGACATCGTAACAACTTCTATCTCTGTTTCTTCATTCTCATAAATTTTTTTTGCTTCATTCACTGCTTTGATATTGAATGTCTCATCCCACGCCCAGACAGTGACTTTTTCTTCGTTGTCTGCTGTGCTACTAGCACTTCCGCATCCTGTTAAGAAACCTGATGCTGCCGCTAAACAAACGACTCCAGCAATTAACTTTCTGATGTTCATTTTTATCCGCTCCTTTTCCATCCATTAGTTGTTTATGTTTGCTACATTCATCATACCAAAATTTGAAAACGGTTTCTTTGTTATCCAGATACTTCAAAAATTTCTCCTAAAATAATAAAAAAATACAAATCAACTATGACAAAAGGAATAATCTTAGCATCTAGACCAAAGATCGAAAGGGCGGAGGTTTCTTTAAAATAAAAATATCCTTGCATTTTCTCCTAGAAATAAGTATTTTTAAATTACAAGACTATTCTTAAGGCGGGTAAAAAAATGCCAATACGCGTAATTCTTATCGATGATGAACAGACGATTTTAGACGGAATGAAACAGTTGATCAATTGGTCTGAGCACGGGTTTCAATTAATAGGAACTTTTTCCAGCCCATTGAAAGCGCTTGACTTTTCTTTGGCACATGCAATCGATATCGTGGTCACAGATGTAATGATGCCTGAATTAAATGGAATCGAATTATCGCGGCTATTAAAACAGCAACAACCTGAAACACAGATTCTTATCCTCTCTAGCTATGATGAATTTGATATGGTTAAAGATTCTTTTAAAGAAGGCGTCGCTGATTATCTTTTAAAGCCTCGATTGAGTCCTGATTTTTTTCTCAATTCCTTAACTGCCGTTTCACAAAAAATCAAAAAAAAGCCCAACAAAAGCCCAATCACCAATCGTTATGAGCAGATCTGCGAGAATCTTTCACAGCAGATTGCTGGACAAACTCGTCCATTGCTTGACCCTCTTCTTTTTGAACACACCCTGTTTTTTCTGTTATATACCGAAAAACGGCCATTCAGTTTAAAACAAGGCTCTAAACAAAAACAGTCGATCACCCATTCATTGATGGATAGCGACGATTCGTTTACTATTTATCCTGTTTCTACCTTTTCGGAAGAATCCGGCTATGTAATCAATACTGATTCCAAAGATACACTTAGGAAGTTTGTTCAAAAGTTTCGTCAAGAAGTTTTTCCAGGTGATTTTTTTGTTGTTTCTGATTCTTTTGCAATCCAAGATATCAATGAAATATTCCAAGAGATCAGAAATTGCACCAAAGGACAACGTTTCTATCATAAGGGAAAGAACCTTGCTTATCAGCATGAACTTCTTCCGTTATTAACCAACCACGAGCAGCAAGCAAGTAGTTATTTAACAAAAATCGTTCATAAAGACTACGCTTTAGCTATCAAAGAACTTGAGAATTTCTTCACGACGATATTGGAACAGCCTATTGATCCAGCTTATTTGAAACATGAGGCAATCAATCGTTTCTATGCATTACTCAACGCTTTGGCTGACGAGCATGTTGGGAATGAAGAACTTTCTTTGCTCAAGATCGCCCTTCCTTCTTTATTAGCCGATGCTGAGTATTTCGAAGATTTTTCTATTCTTGTCAAAGAAACACTTGAGAAACTCACCCACTTTTCTGCAAATGCAAAAAAAGACAATTTCGATATCTTGACTTTGATCTACGAGTTCGTCCAGGAAAATTATGAGAAAGAAATCAATTTACAACTTCTATCCGAAAAATATCATTTTTCATATAGCTATCTTTCAGCCATCTTTACTGAAAAATTTGGCATCAACTTTTCAAAATATCTAAAAAAAGTCCGTATCAGTAAAGCCAAGCTCTTTTTAACGGAAACACGGCTTACTTTGACGGAAATCTGTGAGAAAGTCGGCTATACCGAACTGGGTTATTTCTCCAGAGTTTTTAAAGAAGAGACAGGAATGACACCTTCTCAATACCGTAAAGGAACTTTTGTAAAATGAGAAAAAAAATCAAAGAGCATGAACTCTTTACCAAACTTCTGTTCATTTTGTTCATCGGTCTTTTTCTGCAAGCCATCGTCATCTCTTTGTTTATTTATCATCGATCAAGGGATGCCTATATCCAGCTGTTCAATCAATCGAATGATGTGGTACTAAAAAAGATTCAATCTGAATTTGAAAGTTTGAATGATACAATCGAGAATACATTAGCCGCTTTTGATTCTAATCCAGCTGTCGAAAGCTATTTTTCCAATGATCCAGCCCAACATATGGAACAGCTTCAGCAACTAAGAACAATCCAAAAAATGAATGACTCTCTTTCAAAAATCCATCCAATGATCGATTACGATGTATTGATCTTTGGAGAAAATGGAAGAACTTTTGTCGGAAACGACATGCTCACTGCCGTATCTGCCGATTCTTTTTTTCAATCTGCGATTGCTCAGAGAGTGAATGAACGTGCTGCTGATACACAAATGCTTTTTGCACACCACGGATTGACTCTTCGCGATAAGAAAGCACCCAGCGTCTTCTTTGTCAAAAAACTGAAAAATACATTGAATCACGTTTACGGATATGCTGTTTTATCGATCTCATCCAAGCAACTAGCGAATCTTTTTCAATCTGTAGTAAATCCTGAGATATCGAAGATCTCCTTCATGAACGAAGAACAGACGATCATCGCATCAAATGAAGAAAATACACTTGGGAGCCGATCAATGATTTTCAAAAAACTAACAGTAGGTGAAACAACGATTTCAAATGGACAGCAGTTGACCCGTCTTCCTTTGTACCGCCAGGATTGTACATTACTCAGTCAAGTCGATCTTCATTCTTTGTCTAACCAAATGGGCGTGATTTTTCCGATTATTTTGTATAATATCGTGACACTTGCTTTTGCTGGCTCATTGGTATTTATGTATTTGGATCGACACACAAAATCGATCTACCGCTTGATTGATTCGCTAAAATGGCTAGAGGAAGATGGCTTAAAAGCTACTGTTCCTGTACAAGGAAGCCATGAAGTCCAATTGCTAGGGAATACGATCAATCAATTGCTAAGTAATGCGCAGCATCATTATGAACAGACGATCCAAGACGAAAAGAAGAAACGTTCGCTTGAAATCCAAACTATGCAAGCACAGATACAGCCCCATTTTATTTATAATACGCTGACTAGCTTGAAATTTTTGATTTGGCAGAAAAAAACAGATGAAGCAGTTCAAGGAATCGACAGTTTCATTACTTTACTAAGAAGTACGATTGGGAAAAAAGAAGAAGTGATTCCAGTCAAGGAAGAAATCAAAAGCGTACAAAGTTACATCGATCTTTTGAGTATGCGATATGGCGAAAGAATCTCGGCTAAAATAATGATTCCTGATGAACTGCAGTCATTATCTATGCCGAATATGATCCTTCAACCAATTATCGAAAACGCCTATCTTCATGCTTTTCACAATAAAACGCAAGGATTCATCACGGTGTACGGCAAAACAAAAAATCAGCTTCTTTTATTCGAAGTGATTGATAACGGCGATGGCTTCGATACTGAAAATACCAAACAAAAAAATGATCATTTTTCAGGAATCGGCATCAGCCATGTAGATGAGCGGATACGCCTAATGTATGGCGATGCATATGGCTTAACGATCCAATCAGTGATTGGGACAGGAACGACTGTAACGATTTGTCTACCGCTTCTTCCTAAAAATCAATCAGAATATCAAAAATAAAGAATAGCCAAGCGCTGATTTTTTTATTTTAAGTTAAATAAATCAATCAGTATTCTTGACTTTCATCTACGCGTCTCTTCTACTGTCAGCACTGGATAACAGCCCAATATTTGACTTTCTCCTCCGAGCATCTTGATTTCTTGGAGCGCATTCTCTACTAATGTCATTGGGCGGTCCAACAACAAATCGATCACGAAAAAATATTCTCCCAAGCTAGTTTTCAATGGTCGGGATTCAATCTTACTTAAGTTGATTTCCCGCCAGCCAAAAGCTGCCAGCATTTTATGAAGCATCCCTGGCCGATTAGCAGGTAGTGTCAAGATGACACTCATTTTTACTGGAGCTGACTGCTGGCTGGTCATCTTTCGGGCACCTACGATCCAAAAACGTGTCTGGTTCAACTCATTATCTTGGATATTCTCAGCTAAGATCTCCAATCCAACATGCTGTGCTGTTTCTAATGAAGCAATCGCTGCTGCGTCTTCTTTCGGATGTTCTGCTACATACATTGCTGCAGCAGTTGTTGATTCTGTTGCTACTAAAGGAACATTAGGATAATGCGTTTCTAAAAACTGTTGTGATTGTGCTAGTGCTTGTGGATGTGAAAGGATTTTTGTAATCTTTGTTGCTGGATTGCCTAAAAGCTGCTGCTTGATAGGAAGAACGATTTCACTTTTAACTTCGACTTCTGGATGTTTGGAAAGAAGATCGATTGTGTGATGAACAGATCCTTCCAATGAATTCTCTACAGGAACGACAGCCAGATCGACTTGTTTGCGAAACAAAGCGCGCAAACAAGCAGGGATGGAAGCATACGCAGTCAATTGTTCTGTAGGAAATAGCTGACAAGCCGCCTGATAAGTGAATGAACTTTCTGGCCCTAGATAGCTGACGTTCATATGCTTTTGATCCTTTCTATAATGGTATCGATGATCTTTTCTGGTGTTTGATTGGTCGTGTTGATTCGATGTGTCGCACTTTCTTCATACCAAGAAAGTCGTTGTGCCAATAATGCTTTTATTTCTTCTCTTGTTTTTCCAAGAGCTAAAGGTCGAATAGACGTTTCATCTTGTTGGATACGATCAACTAGACAGTCCGCTTCTGCCTCTAAGTAAAGAACAATCGGCTGTGTTTTTAAAAAACGCCGATTTTCTGCACTTTGGACAATCCCTCCACCAGTCGCGATAATTTTGTCTTCATTTGACAGATTTCTTAAAATATCTGACTCCACTTTTCGAAAGCTTTTTTCACCGTAATAGTGAAAATATTCGGCAATCGACAATTGGATATGTTCCTCAATCTTTGTATCTAAATCTACATACTCTTTTTGTAAACGTTGAGCTAACCCTTTACCGATTGTTGTTTTTCCAGCGCCCATGAAACCAATCAGCAAAATGCTAGCCATGAGCTTCTCCTCCTGACACAAGTTCTGCTAAATCGTCAAAAAATGCCGGATAAGAGATTGAAACAGCTTCAGCTCCTTCTAGTTCGCAAGGTCCATCAGCTATCAAAGCAGCTACTTGCAGCATCATACCGATTCGATGATCGCCTCTGCTGGACACTTTTGCGCCATGCAGAGGTGTCGGCCCATGGATGATCAGACCGTCTGCTGTCGCTTTTATCTTTGCTCCCATTTTCTGTAATTCTTCTGCCACCGCATCAATTCTGTTGGTTTCTTTTACTTTTAATTCTTCTGCGTCTTTGATGATCGTGATTCCTTCTGCTTGAGTAGCCACTAAAGCTAGAATGGGCAATTCATCAATCAGACGTGGAATGATTTCTCCACCAATCGTTGCTTTCTTCAAATGACTCGTCTTGACACTTAAATCAGCCGATTGGTTCTGTTCATTGTGATTCGTCTGGGTAATCGCTGCGCCCATCTCCTCCAACACATCTAAGATACCGGTTCTTGTTGGATTGACCCCGACATTTTTTAACAACAGTTGGCTTTCCGGAACAAGAAGCCCTGCTGCTAGAAAGAAAGCAGCCGATGAAATATCGCCTGGAACAGTTATCTGTTGACCAGTTAATTTTTGTGGTCCTGTTACCGTGATTGTTTTACCTTCTACTGAGATCCTTCCGCCAAATTGACGAATCATTTCTTCCGTATGGTTACGGGAACGTTCTTTCTCAACGATTACGGATGTACCTTCTGCTTGTAGTGCCGCAAACAGCAAAGCAGATTTGACTTGCGCACTGGCTACAGGCATATTGTATCGGATAGGTGATAAAGAGTTGGTTCCTGTCACAGTGATTGGTAGATACTGCTCATTCTCTTTTCCTTGCAAGTCAGCGCCCATCTCGCGTAAAGGTTCCATCACTCGCCCCATTGGACGTTTAGACAACGAAGCATCCCCGAACAGAGTAGTCGTAAAAGGCTGTCCAGCCAAAATACCCATCAATAAACGTATGGTCGTACCGGAGTTTCCCATGTCGATTGATTCGGTTGGTTGGACAAATGAGTGGCTACCGCGACCATGAATCTTGATCATCTCTTCCTCTTCTTCGATTTCAACGCCTAATTGCTGGAAGGCATGTAAAGTACTCAGACAATCTGCTGCGCGCAAAAAATTTTGTATAGTCGTCGTTCCTTCCGCAATTGCCCCAAACATGATGCTGCGATGAGAAATTGATTTGTCTGCTGGTATCCTAACAGTTCCTCTTAATCCATGTATTTGTTGTAATAATTGCATTTATCCAGCCTCCTATTTGATCCAGCAATGATAACTGGTATTAGACATAATGATTCTTTTTGCTTGTAACAAATCCTGTTGGTTTTTAAAACTGATTTGCAGTATTCCTAAAATATCTTCCCTGGTCTCTTGGATCTTCAAATTAATCAAAGAAACTCCCGCTTTTCCGATCAGTCCAGTTACTTCTGCAATCACGCCAGGTTCATCTGGCACATCGATAAATAAATCAAAAAAGGCGGGAATCGCGCCTTGCTTATGGATAGGCAACTGGTCTCGACTTTCTTTTGCTCGATTGAAAAAAGAAAAGATTTCCGATTGGTTCTCAGTCATGATCCATTCTGCTATTTGTGCCATTTCTTGCTGCCAATCCGCCAATCGTTCCAATAATATCTGCTTATTGCTCAACAAAATATCTGTCCACATAACAGGATCCGAGGAAGCGATCCTAGTGATATCTCGAAAGCCTCCTGCTGCCAGTTGTTTGGCTCGCGGATACTCTTGATTGAATTGTTCTGCCTGATTGACTAAGCCAGCTGCCAGAATATGTGGAAAATGACTTAGCATTCCTGTTATACGGTCATGTTCTCTTGCTGTAAGAGTTACATATTTTGCTTTGGTTCCGCAAAATAGTTCTTGCAGTTTTTCAACATCTTTTTTCGTCTTCTCCAAAGGTGTAAAGATGTAATAGGCATTTTCAAATAGTTTAGCATCTGCTGCCTGTATACCTGATTTATGAGAACCAGCCATTGGATGTCCACCGACAAACCGAAGATTTTTCTGCTCAGCGGATGTCACGACTTGCTGCTTCGTACTGCTGACATCCGTAATGATGACGTGATCAGACAAGTTGATTCTTTCAAGGACATCAAGATAAGCTAAGGTTGTACGGACGGGAACGGCTAATAAGATAACGTCTGCTTGTTCTGCACCTGTTTCAAAATCATTTGCAACGTAATCAACGATCTGCTGTTCTACTGCTTGCTCACGGGTTTTTGACTGACTATCCCAACCAACTACTATCAGTTCTGGATTGGTCTGACGAATACAAAGTGCCATAGAAGCACCAATCAGTCCAAGCCCCACGATAAAAACATGTTGTGCCATCTTATTTGCCCCCTTTTTAATAATGTTTCAAGTAGTCACGGTACTCCTTCACTGCAACTTTCAACTCAACAAGCGAATCACTTGGGAATTTTGACAATAGCTCTGTCGCTACCACAGTGGCTACAACATTTTCCGCAACGACGCTAGCTGCAGGAACTGCTGTACTATCCGAACGTTCTACACTTGCTTTGTAAGGTTCTTTTGTATCGATATCAACACTTTGAAGTGGCTTGTACAATGTAGGGATGGGTTTCATGACCCCGCGAATGACAAGTGGTTCGCCATTGGTCATTCCGCCTTCGAAGCCGCCTAGATTATTGGTACGTCGGAAATAGCCTCTTTCTTCTTCCCATAGGATCTCATCCATCACTTCTGAGCCTGGTAATGAACCAGAAGTGAATCCGACCCCAAATTCTACGCCTTTAAAAGCATTGATACTAACCACAGCTTGTGCAATTTTGGCATCTAGCTTCGTGTCCCATTGTACGTAGCTTCCTAATCCAGCTGGAACACCTCCAACGAGCACTTCTACAATTCCTCCGATCGTATCTCCATTTTTCTTTGTCTGATCGATCAAATCTTTTATTCTTTGCTCAACTGCTGGATCAACAACTCGTACTTCTGACGCTTCAGAAATTTCTTTGATTTCTTGAATCGAGATATTTCCAGGTATTTCTGCTTGGATTCCACCAAGACAAATCACGTGTCCTGCTACGATGATGTCAAGTTCTTCCAGAATTTTCTTGGCAATTGCGCCGATTGCTACACGCATGGTCGTCTCTCTTGCAGAGGACCGTTCAAGCACATTCCGAAGATCTCGATGATGGTATTTCATACCGCCTACCAAATCCGCGTGTCCTGGACGCGGACGTGCAACTCGCCGCAGTGATTGGTCTTTTTCAGGCACTTCTGCTACAGACATGACAGTTGTCCAATTTTTCCAATCTTTATTTTCTACCACTAAAGTGACAGGTGAACCAATTGTTTTGCCGTGACGGATGCCAGACGTAATCCGAACACGATCTTTTTCGATCTTCATCCTTCCTCCTCTGCCGTAACCAGCTTGTCTGCGAGCGAGTTCATAATTGATTTCTTCTTCTGACAGAGGTAATCCTGCTGGTAGTCCTTCAATAATCGCTGTTAATTCTGGTCCATGGGATTCTCCCGCAGTCATATAACGCATCTTACAGTCCTCCTAAGTAATCTTTGAATGTCTCTGTGGGAACAGGAACGATTTTTGCTTGCCCAATCTTTTCTAGTAAGATGATATTCAATTGGCTTCCTCTTGCTTTCTTATCATGGGTTATCGCGTGGAATAATTCATCTGGATGACTTAGATCGTACGTAATCGGCAGATGGAATTTTTGAAGTATCCTTTCTAAAGCAGCTGTCGATCCAGTTGGAGACAAGCCGATTTTTTCTGCATGAGAAGTGATGGCTACCATTCCAATAGCTACTCCTTCTCCATGACTGACTACCCCATATCCTGCTGTATTTTCAATTGCATGGCCAATTGTATGACCAAAATTTAAAATAAGTCGATTTCCTTGGTCAAAGACATCTTCTTCCACTACTTTTCGTTTGATTTCCAACGTAGCAGTAATGATTGGAACAGCATGTTCCAGAAGATCTTTTTCGTCTTTCAGCTCGTTCAGCTGTTTCCAAAGCGTTGCATCTGCTATAGCTGCTGATTTGATGATTTCAGCGATTCCTTCTCGTAAACGACGTACCGGCAAAGTTTTTAGAACCTCAGGATCAATCAATACACCAGCTGGCTGACTAAATGTTCCGACAAGGTTTTTCGCTTTGTTTGTATTGACTGCTGTCTTCCCGCCAATACTAGAATCTACTTGTGCAAGTAGCGTAGTCGGAATTTGAACGAAATGGATCCCACGCATGAACGTCGAGGCCACGAATGCGGCTAGATCACCCACCATTCCTCCACCAAGTGCAATTATCCCATCGCTGCGGGTAAAATCATTATCTGCTAAAAAATCGTATAACTCAGCTGCTTGTTCTAAAGATTTACTGGTCTCACCCGCCGGTACGATTGAAAGGACTGGTTCAAAATTAGCTTGTCTCAATTGGAACATGATTTTTTCTGCATATAGTGGAGCAACGTTTGTATCAGTGATCACAGCTACTTTTTGAGGTCTCCAAATCGTTTGAAGCCATGATCCAGCCTGTTCTAGTGCGCCTTTTTCAATATGAATATCGTATTTTTGGTTATCAACATGTACAGTAAGCATTCGTTTCACTTCTTTCTTTTAAAAAGCTGGAATTAATCGAGTGTCTGAATCTTTTCCATTGCTTCTTTCATGATCGTAACTTCTTTCATCATGCGTGAGTAAGTCTTTTCATTCAACGATTGGGGACCGTCTGACCAAGCATTTGCAGGATCAGGATGGATCTCTACGATCATGCCATCTGCTCCGCTTGCCACACCCGCACGAGCCATTGGTGGTACAAGTTCCCAAATTCCTGTACCATGACTTGGATCAACAATCACAGGGAAATGAGTTAATTTTTTCATCAATGGGACAGCACTTAAATCAAACGTATTACGTGTCGCTGTTTCGTAAGTCCGAATCCCACGTTCGATAAAAATGACAGGAGATTTGTCTTCGACTGCAATGTATTCTGCAGCATTAAGCCATTCATTGATCGTACCGGAAATTCCACGTTTCAATCCAACAGGTTTACCTGTTTTACCGACAGCAGATAGCAGTTTAAAATTTTGCATATTACGTGCGCCAATCTGTAGGATATCGCTGTACTCAGCCACCATGTCGATATGCCCTTCATCCATCACTTCAGTAATCACTTTCATTCCAAATTCATCAGCCGCTTGACGGATGTATTTCAATCCTTCTTCTTCTAAACCTTGGAAAGCATATGGAGAAGTACGTGGTTTGAAGGCACCACCTCGCAGAATTTTTGCGCCCCCGGCTTTGGCCATTCGCGCACATTCTCTGATTTGGTCTAATCCTTCGATAGAACAAGGACCAGCCATCGTCACGAAACTGCCGTCACCAATTTTTACTCCGTCTACATCCACGACTGTATTGCCAGGATGGAATTCTCGAGAAGTCAATTTGTATGTGTTTAAAATACGCACAGCATTTTCTACTCCTTCATAGCGTGTAAATGCTCCTTCTTGTAAACTTCGCGTATCACCTTTTAGTCCAATCACTACTCGTTCTGTTCCTTGATCGATTGAGACTTTGAATCCTTCTTTTTCGATATGATCGACGACTTTTTTTATTTGTTCTTCCGTTGCTTCTTTTTTCATAATTACTATCATTGTTTTTCCCGCTTTCTTTTGTTTACTTATCTATCTTGGCTGATTTTCTCTACTTTTTCAAGGTGGTTTTACATTAATTCCTACTAAATGACCGTGTCCTGTTGTTCTCATTTTCGCTCCTTCTTTCCTACTTATGACCCAGATAATCAACAAAAAAAGATGTCCCTGTAGGAAATTGCCTCTACAGTGAACATCTTCAACGAGCCTTAAAAAGCGCTGCAAAAATATAAAATAGCCACTATAGATGAATTTCTCTACGTGGCTGTAAGTCGTGTTTAAAAATCTTTAGCCATCATAGATACAAACCTGGTTTGTTTGTACCCACGAAGTTATGAATACAAACCTATCTAAAATAGCTAAAGTAATACGTATTCAGTTTTGTAAGTTTTCTAGATTTCATAAAAAATCGCTCCAAACTGATGTAAGAATTGTACCTAGTATAGACATAAAAAAATCGACTGTCAATCATTTTTATGAAACTTTTTTTAATTTTCTGATAGTTAACTTTGTTTTTCAGAAAAATAACAATTGGTTTTATTGAAGAAAATAGTCATGAACAAAAGTATCTGAGAACTTTTTTACTCTCTTGTTCATGACATATAGAATAAAGCAGCTTTGTCTTGTAAACTCCGTTTTTCAAATAATAATCTAAAGATTGCTACTGAATAATAAAGCCGATTTCATGGTCCTCTTCGCTGCTGATTCGGTAAGGTGACTCAACATCCGCTCCCCAGCTATTGATACCCCCGACTCCTCTTACTTTTGCAAAAATCGTAAGAACCGTTCGTCTTTCTGGCGGTAGTTCTTCTATATGTGTTGCCTGTTCCAGTTCTTCTGCTTTGAATGGTAAAGCGGAAAAAGCAAATGGCGTATCCTGCTGTTCAAATCGCAACGAAAAATCTTCTTGATCTTTATCCGTATTATCCAACGTTTGATTTCTTGTTAGTTCTACCCATTTCGTTTCCATATGCATGCCGCATTCTTGGGGAACAAGGTATGGGGAAACGGGGAGTCCTGCCACTTTATAAATACCTTCGACACCACCAGCCATCCGATCCGGATATGTTTCCCCTGATAGGCCTTCATACTCAAAAAATTTTGCTTTCGTTGGCATAATGAACCTTAAACCCAATGCGGGTAATTCCGGTAATCCTTTTTGTCCATAATAATGCATATTGACAAGCATTTTACCCTCTCCAGCGATTTGGTAGGAAATTGTCACTTGGGTTTTTGGTACTGTGTTGATTTCCAGTGTAAAAATGATTTCAACCGTTTCAGCGTATTCATTACTTGAATATTGATTATTTACTGGAGCAATCGGCAAATCGATCTTTTTATTGTCCACCAGTACTTCTATTTCTTTGACTTTTGGATACAATCCGGCTCCTAACCACATACCGGATTTAAATCCAAATCCGCTACCTCTGTCATTATCGGTCGTTGCTCGCCAAAAAACTGGAAGTGTTTCCCGGTATAGCCATTCTTTTCCGTTTTTATTGAGCGATTCCAGTCCGCCTCTTGTATAAGAAAAAATATAATGCGTATTTCCCGATTTGACACCTAATGTACAGTCGCCGAAGACGATTGCAACTTTTTCCGTATCCATATGACTTTTATTTACTGTATTTTTCATAATAATATCTTACCTCCTGCATGGCGGGTTTTTCTTGTCCATCTGCAAAAACGATTCCATTCCCTGAGAATTCATAGTCACTTGGTTTATCGTCAAAGTCACCGCCATAGCGCATCACTTCTCTACCAGTGATTGGATCAGTCACTTGGATCGCCTGATCTTTAAAATCCCATATATAGCCTCCTTGGTACATTTCATAACGATCAAGCAACGTCATGTAAGAATCCATTCCACCTAACGAATTCCCCATGTCATGCATGTATTCACATAAGATGAACGGTTTTTCCGCTTTATTTTCAAGGTAGTCAATGATCTCTTCTGGTGGCGCATACATGCAGCTTTTTACATCTGAAATCGAATCTTCGAATGCTGGATTTGGAAAATTCCCTTCATAATGGACAAGTCGATCGGGGTCTACTTTTTTGAAGTAATCGTTCATTTGTCGAATGTTTTCTTCCGCATAAGATTCATTTCCAAGAGACCAAAAAAGAATACTTGGATGGTTTTTTAATGTTTCGAAATTCGTTTTTGCTCGATCAAGAACAGCCGCCTGCCACTGAGGTACTGCACCTGGTACGTTGTAAGAAGGCTCAAATGCGCCCATTTTTTGCCATGAGCCATGGGATTCGAGGTTCGTTTCCGCCATCACATGGATCCCTGCTTGGTCGCATAAATAATACCAAGTGATCTGGTTGGGGTAATGAGATGTCCGTACGCCGTTGATCTTTGCATTTTTTATGATAGCCAAATCTTTTTCCATATCTTCTATAGTGATGGCGCGTCCTTTTTTCGGATGCCACTCATGTCGATTTACCCCGTTGATAATCATCCGTTTTCCATTGAAGTATATGATTTTATCTTTGATTTCGATTTTACGAAAACCGAAGGAATACTCAATATATTCTGTTACTCTTTTTTCTTCGTCTATCGTCTCCAATTCAAGCTTATATAAATTGGGCTGAAAATGCCCCCACAGTGCCACATTTTCAAATCCATCGATGCGAATCGTCATTTGCTCTTTTAACGGATATTGCTGTTGATAGATTTCCTTCCCATCAGGATCTAGTATCGCTACATTCAGCTGACTGTTTTTGGCTACTTGCTCAAAAGACAAATCTACTTCAAGTTTGCCATTTTGACATTTGTCATCTAAGCGAGGTTTGATCCAAAGATCTTCTAAATGGTTTTGTCCTCGAGCAACTAAGAAGACATCTCTGAAGATCCCAAAAAATCGGAAAAAGTCCTGATCTTCCAAGAATGCAGCTGTACTTCTTTTGTAAACCTCCACAGCTAGAATATTTTCTTCTTCCAAATAAGATGTTAAATCAAATTCAGACGGAGTGAACGAATCTTCGGCATACCCGATAAAATGACCATTCAACCAAATAAACATTGCTTGTTCTACACCAGCAAAATGAATCGAGATTTGTTTTCCCTTTAGACCTTCTTCTAATCGAAAAGTCGTCAAATACGAACCAACCGGATTGTCTTTAGCAGCTGAAAAGATCCCTTCCGCCTCTTTCTCAGGGCTTGTCGTGAAAGGGGGACGGCGAAATACATGTCCCTCCCACGGATACATCGTATTGATGTAATGGATCTTGTCATAATTTGCTAATTCAATATGACTAGGAACAGTGATTTCATCAAAAGAACAGGCATCAAAATCTTTTTTATAAAATGTTTTTGGTCGTACCGAAGGATTTGGCGAATAACAAAAACGCCATGATCCATTTAAAGACTGTTTAAGGGAGGATGTGGTTTCTACTTCTTCCCTTGTTGCATAGCAAACATGATCGCTATGTGCATTTGATTGGTTCACTCTAAAAACTTGTGGATCATCTAACCATTTTATATTTGCTTTCATACTTTTTTCCTTCTCTCTCATAACTTTTTGAAATGAAGCAGTTCTGTTTGGAAATCACCTTGAAAATCGGGGAAGTAAAGTCCAACTGTCATCAATTCGGCCCCCGAAAATATCCGCTTCGAGGTCTGTTCCTGATAAAGTGCCTCATCATCTAACCCCATCAGATATACTTCATGGAATGCTGGTTGAGCTGAAGCTAGTATCCTCCCTAAAAACACAATAGCTTCATCTTGTTTAGGAGACACAAACATCCATGCGGCAATATTTTCTTCAAAAGGACTCGCCAAACGATAATAATGGCCATACTGGATCACCGGACGAATCGTTTGATAGGATATAATTTGGTCTTTGACTTGCTTTTTTTCTTCAGGAGACAGCTTTGTCAAATCCAGTTCATAACCAAAAACAGCGCTCATAGCTGTTTCTCCTCTTGTTTTCAACGAAGTAGATCTGTCGGTCTGATGATTTGGTACAGCTGATACATGAGCTGTGATGGACGAAATCGGATAAGCAAGGCTTGTTCCATATTGGATTTTCATACGCTCCACTGCATCCGTGTTATCACTTGTCCATGACTGCGGCATATAATAAATAAACCCGGCATCAAACCGTCCACCTCCACCAGAACAGCCTTCCCATAAGATTTCCGGATAATCAGTTGTCAAATGTTCAAGTAGTTCATAAAGCCCGAGCATATAACGATGCGCTACTTCTCCTTGTCTCTGTGGGTCAAGGGTAATCGAATAGGCATCTGAAAGCGAACGGTTCATATCCCATTTGATGTAGTCAAGAGGAATCGTATCTAAAATCTTTCTCATTTGTTTCTCAATCGTCTGCCGAACATCTAACCTTGTAAAATCCAGTACATGTTGTGATCTGGAAGCAGAAGGCATTCTACCTGGCTCCTGCATAAGAAAATCAGAATGTGTTCGATACAGTTCAGAATCAACCGAGATCATTTCAGGTTCAAACCATAAACCAAATTTCAACCCTTTGCTATGAGCATAATCTGCTATTTCACGTAATCCATTTGTCAACTTGCCTTCATACTCGAACCAGTCTCCTAATGAAGAATTGTCCGTATCTCTTTTTCCAAACCAGCCATCATCTAATACGAACATTTCGATGCCTAGCTCCTTTGCTTCATCAATGATCGCCTTGATTTTTTCACTATTGAAGTCAAAGTAAGTGGCTTCCCAGTTATTGACCAGAATCGGCCGTTCAGCAAATTGATGACGACCTCTTGCGATTCTTTCACGTAGCAACTCATGGTGGATCTGACTCATTTTGTTCAATCCCTGACTTGAGTAAGAAAGGATCATTTCAGGTGTTTGAAAAGACTGGCCTGCATTCAATTCCCACGAAAAACGATGGCTGTTGATCCCACCGACGACTCTCAATTGATTGATTTGATCTTTTTCAAGTTCGAAAGAATGGTTGCCGGAATAAACAAATTGAAGTCCGATCGCTTCTCCAGTATTTTCTGTCGTATGATGATGAACTAAAGCAATAAAGTTATTCATATGGTGACTGCTCGTTCCTCGACGGCTTTCAAATACTTTTGTTCCAGATAAAACAGATTGCCGTGAAATCTGTCTTTCATTGACATGTGCTCCTGGCAAAGCAATGACTTCATCAAATCGCCTAGTATGGGCAAAGTCTAGCTGGAAACTAGCTGCTTTTTCTAGTTTGATTGTTTCTCCGGTTTCATTTCTTATCTTTACAGATCGTGTGATCACTGCCCTATCAGTAAATATGGTATAGAACAAATCGAAATAAATCGCTGTTTCTCTATCCTTAAGTGAAATCACCAACGTTTGTGCCTCTGACTTGTCCATCACATAAGTTTGAGGCAAGCCTTCGATCTCTGGCTTCCCATCTGTAATATAATGGCTGTCATATCTCAGATCCAGTAAGTCTGACCCATTCTTGCGCTGAATGATCGATGCGGGCGTTCGAAAGTCCATGCTGCCATGAGAAGAGTATTCTTGCGGTAGTGTATCTTTCGACAGAGACCGGTCAGGATTTAAGGGAACATTTCCTGAAAATCCACGATCTCTTCGGGGATAATTTTTATTGTCTTTGTACTGCTTGACTGGTTTGCCAAAATAAATATGCGCCAATACATTGCTCTCTTCTATCTTTATCAGATAAGAAAGAAATGTATTTCGTAAATGGAAGACTCGGCTCTTTTCATCAAATAAGATGAAATTTTTTTCTGTTTTTCTATGCGTAATATCCATCATTTCACTCCCATCAAAACGGAAACCGTTTACTTTTTTTTATAATTCCTGTATACTGTTTACTAAACAATTTTGTCAATAAAAATTTTTATTTTTTTGAGGAGTGTGTAAAAATGGTTGGAATTAGAGATGTCGCACGAAAGGCAAATGTCTCTCCTGCTACAGTTTCCCGCGTGTTGAATAACGATCAGACGATCCATGTGGCTCAGGCTACTCGGCAACGGATAGTAGAGGCAGCTGCTGCGTTGGATTATGACATCAGTACTCGTAAATATATCAAAAAGAGAATGCCTTCGATTGGTGTGATCTCTACGATCGGCAAAGCGAGCGAAGAACAGGATATCTATTACAAACATTTGCGAGTAGGAATGGAAGAAGAAGCTCGACGTCTGCATTTAGGGATGAATCGAATCTATAATCTATCTGATAATCCTAAACAATGGGAAGATCTAGATCAGTTAGGTGCGGTGATCGTTGTTGGGACTGTTACGAAAGAATCGATTACCGCCTTGTTAAAACAAAACATGCAAATAGTCGTCGTGGATAACCCTGACATCCAGCAAGAGGTCGATATGGTGTATGCAGATCTTGAACGGATGACTAAAACCGTACTGGAATTGTTCTTAGAAAATGGTCATAAAAGAATAGCCTATATCGGGGGATATAAAGTCGATATGGATGAATTCGGTGGGAAGCAGATTTCTATAAATGAAAAGAGGATGCGTGCCTATCAGCATTTTATGATCGATCATCACTTAGAAAAATATATGTCTTATCATCTAGGTGGCTGGACAGAAAAACAAGGTGAGGTACTTGCGACTGATCTATTAGAAAATGAATCCCCTCTTCCTACTGCCATTCTTGTCGGGAGCGATCCAATGGCAATCGGTGTCTATCGGGCATTGAAGCAAAAAAACATCCAAATTGGAGAAGAGATTGTTGTAGCAAGCTTCGATAATATCGAGACAATTGCAAATCTCTCCCCTGGCTTGACCAGTGTTCAAATCAATGCGAAATCAATTGGGCAAGCAGCTGTTCGAATGGCATTGGAGCGAATTGACGGTATACGGGACGAACCAATCATTTTGACTTATCCTGCACGATTGATTGTTAGGGAAAGTTTTATCCCAAGAACAAAAAGGTATTGAAAGAGAGGTTGTGAAAAAGCCGCTTAGTTTCTTCATACTCAAAACTAAACGGCAGGATCACAGCCTCTTACTTATACTTATTCACAAAATACAATGTCTGCTGGTAACAATTTTGCGATTCTTTTAACGTGTAATCAAATTGGTATTCATGAGTAATCTCTTTTTTTGTATCTGTATAAAACAAGGATTGTACGGGTACTTTTAATTCTGTCAATCGGTTTTCTAATGCTTGACCTTGTTCTTGGAATGAGTAAGCATTTCCGTCAGTTATATACGTTGGCGGAAATTCCTTAGAAACATGGTCAGCCACACTGGCTTCTTTCAATTGCTCACTCGTTTTCCAATCTTTTGTTCCAATCAACGACCACGCAACGGTTTTGACGAAAAACTTCATAAATCGATCATCCGAATGCTGCTGTGCTGTTAGCTTCAAATCAACAGGTCCGCAATAAGAAATGGTTCCTTTCAGACTATCTTTTGGAAGTAGCTGTTTGATTTTCATTTGTTTAGCATACGCATCATTCGTTTGTATAGCTGCATATTGCAATGCGATTTGTGAACCTGCACTATCTCCACCAAAAAATAATTGTTCCATGTCTAGCAATTTGTCGTCTTTTTCTTCAGCTAATAAATCTTTGATCAGTTCATTCACTTGAAGAACTTGATTAGGGTATTCTGAATCAGGCGCTAATTCATAATTCATCGCAACCACTGCGATGTTGGCGTCTGAAACTAATTTTGTCGCAAATTCTTTGACACCCGATTTATCTCCGCCGACGAATCCTCCACCATGTACCCAAAATAGAACAGGAACAGGCCCCTTGCTGTTTTTTGGATAGTAGATGTCATAAGTATTCTCTTTATACTTGGACTCATACGTCAAATCTGTTTTTTTCGCCACGTTTTTTTCTGCTTGATCGAACGTTTTTTTATCAGTGATTTGAACAGTATTTGAAAACATATGGTTGATCAAGAATGCTCCAGGTCTGGGGGAAAGCTGGAAGGCAAGAAAGATTGCAAACGCGATCCCAAGAATGATTCCGAAGAACCATCCGATAAATTTAAGAATTTTCTTTTTCATAAGGCTCCCTCAGTAGTTAGTATTAAGCATTCTGATTATACCATAGTGTTATTTCCTATCAAGCTCTCCTAGATGATTTAATGATTTTCCCCAAACTTCTTCTGCAATGCTTTTGACAAAAGAAATTTTTTCCATTGTTCTTCAAACAAAACATTTTCTTCTTCTGTTGAAGCAAATCCACATTGAGGACTTAAGCACAAACGATCCAAAGGCAGATATCGTGTCGCTTCGTAGATCCGGTCAATCACTTGCTGGTGCTCTTCCATTTCGCCATTTTTCGTTGCAGTCAAAATCTAAGACAACTAATTTATCTTCAGAGAGTTTCTCTAAAAGAACAAAACTCCCAGCACGTTCACTATCGTATTCTAAATAATAGGCACGGACATTTTCTTGAGTAAAATAATGGGTCTGCTACGTCGTCATAACCCCCTGATGCCGCCCAAATCGAATAATAATTTCCGCGTCAAATATGTATATTTAGTGTTGAATCATTTGAGAATATGAAAATAAAAATCTTTTTGATCAATCAGTTAATCAAATTGAAATAACGAAAAATCTGAGACAGAATGACGTTCATTCTGACCCAGATTTGATTTTGCACAACTCATCAGTCCTTATTGGCAAATCGCCAAAATAATGTAGACTAACTAAAAAGACTAAGAAACAATAACAAAAGTTAACGCTCCTTAGTCTTTCTTTAGCACGTCTATTTATTAAAGATTTTAGGGCCTTTTCTCATGTTTTTACGATCATTCTTAGGTGTTTCCATTTGTTTGGATCGGCCTCCACCTTGTTTCTTTTTGATCAATTCTTTCATTTTTTCTTTTTGGTCCATTTTTATTCTCCTTTAACGAATGAAGCGACTAATTCGATATGATGGGTTTGCGGGAAAAGATCTACAGGCTGAACTTTCTTCACAACATAACCTGCTTCTGCAAATAACTTAGCATCTCTTGCAAAAGTTGCTGGATTACAAGAGATATAGACGATTCGTTCTGGTGACATTTCGATTGCTGATTCAATAAAATGATGATCTAATCCTTTACGTGGAGGGTCTACTACGATCACAGATGGTTTGACCCCTTTTTCTTGCCATTTTTTCATGACTTTTTCTGCTTTTCCGACTTCATAATGAACATTTTCGATTTTATTATTTAAGGCATTGAACTGTGCATCTTCAATTGCTTCTGGAATAACTTCCATCCCATATACCTTATCTACTCTGTCAGCTAGAGACAATCCGATTGTACCTATTCCTGAATAAGCATCGATCACAATGTCTTTTTTATCCAACTCGGCAAATTCGATGGCTGTTTGGTACAAATACTCTGCTTGTTGAGTATTTACTTGATAAAATGACTTCGCTGAGATTCGATAGGTTTTTCCTAATAGCTGATCTTCGATATAGTCTCTGCCATATAAAACTTTTTCTTTGTCTCCTAAAATCACATTTGTTTTTTCTTCATTGATATTTTGGATGACCGAAACCACTTCTGGCAATTCTTCATGAATGGCTTCAGCAATTTCCTTGGATTTAAAGAATTTTTCTTTACGAGTAACTAAAACGACCATCATTTCATGGGAATAATGACCACGACGGATAATGATGTGACGAAGCTGTCCTTCATTTTTTTCTTCATTATATCCTCGTACTTGGAACCGTTGCAAGATATCTCTGACTACTTTGATTGCTTGATCGATGACAGGATCTTGGATATAAAAATCTTCGATAGGGACTAGATCATGGCTATTCTTTTTGTAAAAACCGGTGACTAACTGTCCATCGATACGGCGAACAGGGATCTGTGCTTTATTACGGTAACCAAATGGTTCTGCCATTCCGACCGTTGGAAGTACAGGAACTTCTGGCATCTTAGCAATCTTCGCCATTACATGCTCTACTTGTTTTTGTTTGAAGACAAGCTGTTGTTCATACTTCAAATGGGCTAAAGGTGCGATACCTGTGCGAAGTAATGCATTGTTTTCTACAGGCTGACGATCAGGTGATTGTGTAATAAATGTTTCGACTTTTCCATATCCAAACTTATTGCCTGCTTTTACTACTAGTATTTCTACTTCTTCTCCAGGGAGTGCATTTTCGATAAATAATGGATAACCATCGATTTTTGCTACCCCCATTCCTTCATAACTCAAGTCGACGATTTCGACTGTATATCGTTCGTTTTTCTTTACTATTTGCTGTTCTGTCATATTTTGCTCCTTTAAGCCTATTTTTCAATCCTACTGAACTCTACTATAAATCAGCTAATTACACAACTAAAACCGGCACTGACCTTACTACGTTCAGCACCGGCTTTTGATTAATTCTTTTGATTAGGTGTTTCGTCTGCTATTTTTCCGTCACCGTCGATATCTTCATCCGTTAAACGTTCGACTTCTTTTACAAATTCTTTGCTAACAACCTCTAATTCTTCTTCATCTGTGCCTGTGATTGCTTCATCAGGAATCTGATCGGTATTGGCAAAGAACTCAATATGCTGATGAAGATTTCGGAAATGCATCGGTGCTTCCCCTCCATATTCACCATCTAAGTTGATCATTACTGGTCGATTGATATCATCTTCTGTTTCGACGAACAAACTGCTTGTTTTGGTATAGATTACTCTTGGATCATCGACATGACGACCGCCATTCAGCATGAGTGCCGCAATATGCAAGATCTCAAAGATATTTGCTGTCTTCACAATGATTAAAGAAAACTTCCCATCATCCAATTTGGCATCTGGCGCGATCTGTTCGAATCCTCCAACAGAGTTCGTCAGCCCTAGGAAAAACATCGAAGCATTTCCGATATATTCCCCTTCATCATACTTCAAGCGCATTTTGATGGGCTTTACTCGAGGGAGCATCTCTGCTCCTTTTGCAAGATAAGCAAGATAACCAAAAATACTCTTTAGTTCTGATGGAACTTCATAAGTCAATTCTGTCAAATAGCCACCTGCAGCGATATTGATGAAGTAACTGTTATCAGAAAGGCCGATGTCCATTTTTACGGTTTGGTGTTTTTTTATCACTTCTGCTGCTGCTTTAATATTATCTCTAGGAATTTTTAATGCTCGAGCATAGTCGTTCGTTGTACCAGCTGGGATGATGGCCATTTTAGGACGGTGTTCAAGCGGAGCGATTCCATTAACCACTTCGTTGATTGTGCCATCGCCACCAGCTGCCACTACTAGATCAAAACCTAGTTCTGCGACTCTACGTGCTTCATTCTTGGCTGAATCTGGTTCTGGTGTAGTTGCATAGGCGCTGGCTTCAAATCCTGCTTCTTCTAATGCCTGTAGGATATCCGCCAAATTTTTTTTCAATAATTCTTTTCCCGAGGTGGGGTTATAAATTACGCGTGCTTTTTTCATTTTCAGCCTCTATCGTTTCGCTAATTCATCTTTAAGTAGCTTATTCACGACACCAGGATTTGCTTGTCCTTTAGTTGCTTTCATGATTTGACCGACTAGGAAGCCAACCGCACGATCTTTTCCATTTTTGAAATCATCGACAGATTGTTGGTTGTTATCCAAAATTTCATTAATGATTGGCAGTAGTTTGTTCGGATCAGATAATTGCACCCAACCATTTTTTTCAACTACTTCTTGGGCTTCTCCGCCATTTGTGATCAATTCACGGAAGACTTTTTTGGCAATTTTTGAGCTGATCGTTCCATCGGCGATCAAACGAATCATTCCTGCTAAGTTCTCAGGTGTCAATTTTGTCTCAGCTAATTCCAGTTTCTCACTGTTCAAGTAAGCAGAAACTTCACCCATCAACCAGTTAGATGCTTGCTTGGCATCTGCACCATTTTCCAAAACAGCTTCAAAGAAATCAGACATTTCTTTTGTAAGTGTCAATACCATTGCGTCATACTCTGGAAGACCAAACTCACGGATATAGCGTTCGCGACGAGAAGCTGGCATCTCAGGCAAACTAGCTTTTACTTTTTGAATCCATTCGTCATCGATCACGAATTTCGGGATATCAGGCTCTGGGAAGTAACGATAATCACTAGACCCTTCTTTGACACGCATCAAAACTGTTTTATTCGTTGTTTCGTCAAAACGGCGTGTTTCTTGTTGGATTTCTCCTCCTGAAAGAAGAACTTTTGCTTGACGTTTTTCTTCAAAAGCTAAACCTTTTTTCACGAAAGATAAAGAGTTCAAGTTTTTCAATTCTGCTTTCGTACCGAACTCTTCTTGTCCATAAGGGCGAAGAGAAATATTGGCATCACAGCGCATAGAGCCTTCTTCCATTTTCACATCGCTGACTTCTGTAAATTGGATAATTGAACGCAATGCTTCTAGATAAGCGTATGCTTCTTCTGGTGAACGCATATCAGCTTCAGAAACGATTTCGATCAAAGGCGTGCCTTGTCGGTTCAAATCAACGTAAGAATAACCGCCAATACCATGCATGTTTTTTCCAGCATCTTCTTCTAAATGGACACGTTCGATCCGGATTTTTTTCTTTTTACCTTCTACTTCGATTTCGATCCATCCGTCATGACCGATTGGTTGATCAAATTGGGAAATTTGATATGCTTTTGGATTATCTGGGTAAAAGTAATTTTTCCGGTCAAAATGAGTATCTTTAGAGATTTCACAGTTTAATGCCAAAGCTGCTTTCATCCCGAATTCCAGCGCAGCTTTATTCATTACTGGCAGCACGCCTGGATAACCCCAGTCGATCACGTTTGTATTGCTGTTTGGTTCTGCACCAAAATGAGCTGGCGCTGGAGAGAAAATTTTTGAGTTGGTTTTTAACTCGACGTGGACTTCTAGTCCAATGACTGTTTCAAAATTCATTCGTCTTTCCCTCCTAAAATAGCTGGTTGTTGTGTGTGGAATTCTGTTGCTTGTTCAAACGCATATGCCGCTTGATACATCGTTTTTTCATCAAAATAATTACCGATGATCTGCAATCCAACTGGTAATCCTTCTGATAAACCTGCCGGTACAGACATACCTGGAAGTCCAGCCAAGTTGACAGGGATCGTTAAGATGTCACTCATGTACATTGTGATTGGATCGTTAATGTTCTCACCGATTCCGAATGCAACTGTTGGTGAAGATGGCCCGATGATCAAGTCATAATCTGCAAAGACTTTTTCAAAATCTCGTTTGATCAATGTACGGACTTGTCCTGCTTTTTTGAAGTAAGCGTCATAATAACCCGCGCTTAAGGAGAATGTCCCTAACATGATACGGCGTTTTACTTCTTCACCGAATCCTTCTGAACGTGAGTTGACATATACATCATCTAATGATTTCACATTTTCAGAGCGATAACCGTAGCGGATACCATCGAATCGTTGCAAGTTGGAACTTGCTTCTGATGAGGCAATGATATAATAAACAGCCACACCGTATTTTGAATGAGGCAAGCTGACTTCTTCCACAACAGCACCTAATGAACGGAATGTTTCTGCTGCTTTCAATACAGCTTCTTTTACGCCAGGGGCCACACCTTCGCCTAAGTATTCTTTAGGTAAAGCAATCTTCATTCCTTTGATGTCGCCTGTCAGTCCCTCTGCAAAATCAGGAACTGAAACGCCTGAAGAAGTACCGTCTTTTTCGTCATAACCGCTGATAGCTGTCAATGCTAATGCATTATCTTTCACCGTACGGGTCATTGGTCCGATTTGGTCAAGAGATGAAGCAAAGGCAATCAAACCAAAACGTGAGACACGGCCATAAGTAGGTTTCATCCCTACGATGCCGTTAAAAGCTGCTGGTTGGCGGATACTTCCCCCAGTATCACTACCTAAAGAAACTGGAATTTGTCCAGCTGCAACTGCTGCTGCAGAACCACCAGAAGAGCCACCAGGTACTTTTGTTGGGTCCCAAGCATTTTTTGTTTTCTTGAAATAAGAAGTTTCTGTACTTCCACCCATAGCAAATTCATCCATGTTTAGCTTACCAACAGGGATCATATCTGCTTGATAGATTTTATCCATGACCGTTGCATCATAAATTGGTTCAAAATTGTAAAGGATCTTAGATGCAGCGGTTGTCAAGATATCTTTTGTTACGATATTATCCTTGATACCAATTGGAATACCAGCAAGGACGTTGCTTTCATCAATCCCTTTTTCATCTAAAGCTTTTGCCTGTTCCAATGCTTTTTCTTCGTTCAATGTAATGAATGCTTCGACCTCAGGCTCTGTTTCTTTGATTCGTTCAAATGTTGCTTTTGTCAAATCCTGTACAGTGATTTCTTTCGATACAAGCATATGATGCAGTTCTTCTAGAGAACGATTGTGTAATTCTGTCATTATGCGCCAGCCTCCCCATTATCGATGATTGCGGGTACTTTGATAAAGCCGTCTTCTGTTTCCGGCACATTTTTCAATAATTCATCGCGGTTCCATCCAGCTTGCGCCCGATCTTGTCGCATCACGTTTACTGTTTCAACCACATTCGACGTAAATGGAACACCTTCTGTATCTACTTCTTCCAGCATTTCAACCATATCGATGATTTTACCTAATTGGTCGGTAAAACTTGCAAGTTCTTCATCTGCGAACGCAAGTTTTGCTAATTTGGCAACGTGTTTCACTTGTTCTTCACTAATCGCCATACTACCCCTTCTTTCTAAACGAGTTAAAAACTTTGCTCTCTATTTTAACACAAGAGTGCCGTGTCTGAAATTGTTTATTGAAATTTGTCTGAAAAAACTCATTTTTCATTCTTCTACTGAGCGACTTTTAGCCAATGCATCTGCCATTTGATCTTCTGTCCAAACTTCGATTCCTAATTCTTGTGCTTTGGTCAGCTTGCTGCCAGCATCTTCTCCTGCTACCACGATATCCGTTTTTTTCGATACGCTACCAGTCACTTTCCCGCCAAGATTTTCGATCGTCTCTTTTGCTTCTTCACGAGTAAATCGTGTTAGTTTACCAGTAAGGACTACTGTTTTTTCTTTAAAAGGAGACTCGACTTCTTGCAATTGGGCATTTCGAAGCCCTTTGTATTCGAAATTGACGCCTGCTTGTTTTAATTCATTCATCAATTCATGGACTTCTTCGTTACTGAAATAAGTGACTACACTGTCGGCAATTATATCACCGATCGTATCAAGCGCAATGATCGACTCATAGTCACTTTTACTCAATGTTTCTAGATCACCGAAATGTTCTGCTAAAATTTTTGCTGCTTTCGCTCCGACATGTCGGATTCCTAACCCGAAAATCAACCGCTCGACCGAATTATCTTTGCTGTTGTCGATTGCTGTCAAAATATTATTTGCTGATTTTTCTTTTATTTTGTCCAACGTCAATAACTCTTCTTCTGTCAATTTGTAAAGATCAGCAACATCTGCTACTAGTTTTTTATCATACATCTGTTCAAGTACGCGCGGCCCCAACCCATCGATATTCATCGCATTTCTTGAAACAAAGTGGTTCAAACCTTCTTTCATTTGAGCAGGGCATTTAGGATTGATGCACCGTAAGGCTACTTCTTCATCCAAATGGACAAGTTCACTTCCACAAACTGGACAATGTGTAGGCAATTGGTATTCTTCGCTGTCTTTAGGTCGTTTATCTAACACGACTTGCGAAACTTCTGGGATGATGTCTCCCGCTTTATAAATCAGAACTGTATCTTTCAAGCGGATATCCTTCAACTTAATATAATCACCGTTATGCAGGCTGGCACGGCTTACTGTCGTTCCTGCTACTCGGACTGGTGTCATGATAGCTGTTGGCGTTACTACCCCTGTTCGACCGACTGTCCATTCGATGTTTTCGATTAGCGTTTCAACTTCTTCTGGCGGAAACTTGTAAGCTGCTGCCCATCTCGGTGCTTTGACAGTAAAACCAAGTTGATCTTGTAGCGAGAATTCATTCACTTTGATGACGATTCCATCGATTTCATAGGGCAAATCCACACGTTTGTCATGATATTCTTCAATGTATGACCACACTTCATCAATCGAATGACATAGACGTTTTTCCCGATTCGTGTGGAATCCAATTTTTTCTAGCTCTTCTAGCGCATCATACTGAGTTTTTGCTTGCATAGGACCGAAATCAGCTACTGTGTATAAAAAAGTGTCCAGATTTCTTTTCGCTGTGATTTTAGAATCTAACTGACGCAAAGAACCAGCTGCGGCGTTCCGAGGATTCGCAAAGATATCTTTTCCCTCTGCTTCTCTGTCTTGGTTCAATTGGACAAATGACCGTTTTGGCATGAAACATTCGCCTCTTACTTCGATGTTCATTGGTTCTTTTAATTTGATTGGGACCGACCGGACAGTTTTTAGGTTTTCAGTGATGTTTTCTCCTACAGTTCCATCCCCGCGAGTCGCACCTCTCACGAAATTTCCATCTTCATAACGCAAAGAAACGGAAAGTCCATCTATTTTTAGTTCACAGCAATAGTCAACTACACGTCCCACTGCTTTTTGTACACGTTGATCAAAAGCTATCAGCTCTTCTTTGCTGAAAACGTCGTTCAAACTGTAAAGCGGAATATCATGAGTGACTTTTTCAAAACCTTCTAATACTTTTCCGCCTACTCGTTGAGTGGGAGAATCAGACGTGATCAAATCAGGATATTGTTCCTCGATTGCTACTAATTCTGCGTATTCTTTATCATAAACATAGTCTTCCACTGTTGGTTTATCTTCTACGTAGTATTCGCGAGACCATTGGTTCAGTCTTGTACGAAGTTCTTCTGCCCGTTTAGCAGCTTCGTCAATCGTCATTTCATGTTCCATCATTTACCCTCCACTACTAAGCTTTTTCAATTGGCGCAAAGGCAGCCAAAAGACGTTTTACTCCTTGACTTGGGAAAGCCACATCTAGTTCTAGATCCTTCGACGTCCCGCTTACTCGGACGACTGTTCCTAGACCCCATTTTTTGTGTTTGACTTTATCTCCAGGTTTCCAGCTGTTATTTTCCCCTCCAGTAGCACTTTTAGAGGGAACAACCGCTGTCTCTGGCTGTTTATAGCTATATGCTGTTTTTTTAGCGAATACAGGTGTTTTTTTAGGCGTAGGACGCATGCCTTCGATTTCCAGTAACTCCTGATCGATTTCTTCTACAAAACGAGAAGGTCGGTTATATTGCGTCCGTCCATATAATGTTCTGGAGAAAGCATTTGTTAAATACAACGCTTCTTCTGCTCGCGTGATCCCCACATATGCGAGACGGCGTTCTTCTTCCAGTTCGCTTTCTTCCATCAATGCTCGAGATAAAGGAAAAACCCCCTCTTCTAGACCAATCAGGAATACAACTGGGAATTCTAATCCTTTGGCTGCATGCAAAGTCATCAATGTCACTTGGGAAGCATCTTCTTCTAAATTGTCAATATCGGAAACAAGTGCCAGATCATTTAAGAAGACCGTTAGTTTTTCTTCTGGTGCATCAGCGTCTTCTTCATTTTGCTGTTCGAATTGTTTGTCGAATTCTTGTGTGACCGTTAAAAATTCCTCCAAGTTTTCGATGCGTGCTTGTGCTTCTAATGTATTTTGGATTTTTAAGTCTTCTAGATATCCGCTACGATCCAAAACCTCTTTCGTCAATTCTGTCACTGTCAAGTATGGGATCATCTGAGTGACTTCTTGGATCATCTCTCCAAATGCACCTAATTGCTGTCCTGCTTTTCCACCGATATTTGCCAGATCCACATTTTGCGCTGCTTCAAGCAGTGGCCATTCATGAAGAGAAGCAAAACTGCGTAGTTTTTCGATAGATCCTGGTCCGATGCCTCGTTTGGGCGAATTAACGATACGCTCAAAACTGATTGAATCTTGAGGATTTGCCAGCACATTCAAATACGCTAAAATATCTTTGATTTCTTTACGATCGTAGAACTTGTGCCCTCCAACCATTTTATAAGGAATATTTGCTTTCAACAGAGTTTCTTCCATTACACGAGATTGTGCGTTCGTCCGGTACAAGATGGCAAAGTCGCCGTAATTCCGATGATTGCTTCGAATCTCTTCTTGCATCCGGTCTACGATAAAACGGGTTTCGTCTCGTTCATTATCTGCACGGTAGTAAGTGATCTTGTTTCCTTCTTTGTTTTCTGTCCACAAGTTTTTTGGTTTTCGATTGCTATTGTTTTCAATGACTTGGTTTGCTGCGCTAAGGATGTTTTTCGTGGAGCGATAGTTTTGTTCTAGCAAAATTACTGCAGCATCTGGATAATCTTTTTCAAAATCCAAGATGTTCTGCATATCTGCACCGCGCCAGCCGTAAATACTTTGATCTGCATCTCCCACGACGCACAGGTTCCTAAATCTACCTGCCAATAAATTGACTAGCGTATACTGTGCGTGATTTGTATCTTGGTACTCATCTACATGAATATAATGGAATTTGTTTTGATAATATGTGAGTGAATCAGGATGTTCTTCAAATAATCGAATCGTATTCATGATCAGGTCGTCAAAGTCCATACATTGATTATATTGAAGCTCTTTTTGGTAAGCAGCATAACATTTTGCCGCAATCTCTTCGTAATAACTGCCTTGCATTTTTGCAAAATCCTGAGGGGTCTGCAGGCTGTTTTTTGCTTGAGAGATTGTTCCTAATATACTTCGAGGATCATATTTTTTCGGATCAATGTTCAGTTCTTTTAGTATCCGTTTCATCAAGGTCAGCTGTTCAGAAGAATCGATGATTGTAAAGTTCCGGTTATACCCGATAAAATCAACATCTCTTCTTAAAATACGCACACACATCGAGTGAAAAGTCGATACCCAGACATCTTCGCCTCCAGATGCGAGAATCGCATTGACACGTTCTTTCATTTCTTTTGCAGCCTTATTGGTAAAAGTAATCGCTAGGATGTTCCAAGGATTGACTTCTTTTTCCTCAATCAAATAGGCAATGCGGTGTGTCAGCACTCTCGTCTTTCCACTTCCTGCACCTGCCATTAGCAGTAATGGTCCGTCAGTGTGAAGAACAGCTTCTTTCTGACGGGGGTTCATCCCGTTTAATAATTCAGCTTTGGATGACATTAACAACATCCTTTCTTTTATCAATCTTGTTAATTATAGCATTTTCTTGGCTTTCATTAAACTAGCTAGTTCAAAATCATTTGTTTCTTTTTATGGATTTTTCCTTGTCAATTCGTTGATTTCGCGCTAAATTAAAAGAAAGCGAGGCGTTTGAATGGAAAAAAAAGGAAAAATCAAGAAATTAGATAAGACTCAGATATATTTTATTCTAAAAGGAATATTTGTTGGACTGCTGACAGGAATCGTCGTTAGCCTGTTTCGATTATCTATCGAAAAGCTAAGCGATTTAGTTCGAAGTATCTATGAAATGAGTCGGGAACAGCCGATTTACTTAATTGGCCTAGCTATTTGTTGCATCCTTGCAGCATTTTTCGTGGGTTATCTGGTCAAAAATGAACCGGATATCAAGGGAAGCGGGATTCCACAAGTAGAGGGACAGCTTCGCGGGGAATTATCAATGAACTGGTTCTCTGTTTTATGGAAAAAGTTCATTGGCGGTGTACTTTCAGTTGGTGCGGGCCTTTTTCTAGGTAGAGAAGGACCTTCTATACAGCTTGGCGCATCCATTGGACAAGGAGCTGGACAATTGTTTCGGAGTCCATCTTCAGAAGAAAAGATTTTAATTTCTAGCGGTGCAAGTAGCGGACTTGCAGCAGCATTCAATGCTCCTATCGCAGGATTACTCTTTGTTTTAGAAGAAATCCATCACTCCTTTTCTCCACTTGTTTGGCTGACATCATTTGCTTCAGCAATCACTGCTAACTTCGTCTCTCTTTACTTTTTCGGCTTGAGACCTGTTTTATATCTAGGTGACCTTCCTTCTTTGCCGTTGAAATATTATGGTTCCTTAGTGATCTTAGGAGTACTTCTAGGCGTCTTAGGTTTTATTTATCAGAAGGTCTTGCTAGCTTTGCCAAAATTTTACAACCGATTGCCTTTACCAGCTTATTTTCACGGGTTCGTTCCTTTCTTGCTGATTTTGCCAATTGGTTATTTATGGCCTAATACTCTAGGCGGAGGCAATCAAATCGTTTTAGCTTTTGGACATGCTTCCTTGCCAATCATTATGATTATCGGTTTGTTTGTTCTTCGATTCGTTTTTTCCATGATTTCTTACGGTGGGGGTCTTCCAGGGGGGATTTTCCTTCCGATATTGACATTGGGGGCTTTAATCGGTAGCTTTTATGGAAACATTATGGTTGATTTCGGGATGGATCCAATCTACATCAAGGATTTTGTCGTTATTGCCATGGCTGGTTATTTCACAGCGATTGGAAAAGCACCGCTGACAGCAATTATTTTAGTGACAGAAATGGTTGGCTCTCTTAATCATCTGATGCCTTTAGGATTGGCTGCTCTTGTTGCTTATATCGTCAATGACCTTCTCGGCGGTAATCCAATTTACGAATCATTATTGGAACGTCTACTTGGAAATACTCAGACCGCCTCACTAAAAGGTGCAAGGACAACTTTTGATTTTCCAGTAACGGCAGAGAGTTCTTTAGACGGATTAATGGTACGAGACTTCAATTGGCCTAAAAATATGCTGCTAATCTCTATACGCAGAGGAAATCAGGAAATCTTGACTCACGGTGATACGATCATGAATGTAGGAGATATTTTGGTTATCTTGACTGATGAAGCAAACTTGCCAAGAATCAAGCAGGAAATCGAGGCTAAATCTTCTATCACAAATTTGAAGCAATCATTTTAACGAACATGGAAAAACTATTTTACAACAACTATTCATCTACACTACTTAATTCTATATGATTCTATAAAAAAAGAAGAGGCTGGGAAAACCCAGCCTCTTCTTTTTTATTTCTATGCTTCTGCTGCTGCAGGAGCTTTTCTCAATAACCCATAAATCACACCAGATACGACTGCTCCGATAGCTATAAACACCAAATACATGACCGGGTGACTCAGTAAGAATACAACGAAAATCCCGCCGTGAGGAGCCAGTAATTTGATCCCGAAAGCTCCGACTAATCCGCCAGTTAAAGCAGAACCAATAATAAAACTTGGAATGGCACGAATCGGATCAGCTGCTGCAAATGGAATCGATCCTTCCGTGACAAACGATAGTCCCATCACGATGTTCGTCAAACCAGCATCTTGATCTGTTTTGCTGAATTTATTCTTAAACAAACGTGTAGCAACGAAAATTGCCAATGGAGGTACCATTCCTCCAGCCATAACAGAAGCCATCACGACACTTCCGCCAGTTGCAACAGTCGTAGCTAAAGTTGCTGTACCAAACACATAAGCGGCTTTGTTGATTGGACCGCCTAAATCTGCCGCCATCATTCCAGCTAATAATGCACCAAGTAAAGCAGCATTCGAACCACTCATACTTGTCAAGAAACCGTTCAATGCATCATTGATTGCTTTCATAGGGACATTGACCAGCAACATCAAGAAACCAGTAATCAGTAAGCCAAACACTGGATAAAAGAGGATCGTTTTAATTCCATCCAATGATTTTGGTAAGTTCTTGAATAATTTACGTAAAAATACGATGACATAACCAGCTAAGAATCCACCAATCAGTGCACCTAAGAATCCTGCACCGCCTGTATTAGCTAATGCACCAGCAGCAAATCCAACGATCAAACCAGGGCGGTCACCGATACTTGAAGCAATAAATCCTGCTAATACCGGCAGCATGAAACCAAATGCAGCTTGTCCGATTTGGTTGAACCAGCTAGCAGCTTGATTGTAATTCCCTAGATTTGATAATTGATCATGTGGCACGCCAATAAATTGGTCGATCATGAAAGAAAGCGCAATAGCGATTCCTCCACCAATAACGAAAGGTAACATGTGTGATACGCCGTTCATCAAATCTTTGTAAATTCTTTGTCCGATAGTACCATCCGCATTTCCTTCTTCTGAACTGCTTTCTTTTCCATCACCATGGAATACTGGTGCAGTACCACTAAGGGCTAGATTGATCAGCTCTTCTGGTTTACGGATACCATCACTGACAGGACGATTGATTAGTTCTTTTCCGTCAAAGCGATTCATCTCTACTTTTTTGTCTGCTGCAACGATTACACCTTCTGCACGGGCGATGTCTTCAGCAGTCAATCGGTTTTTGATTCCTTCTGAACCGTTCGTTTCGACTTTGATCTCCACACCCATTTCTTTCGCTTTTTTCTTCAGAGCATCTTCTGCCATGTAAGTGTGAGCGATCCCTGTTGGACAAGCTGTAACGGCAACAACGAATTTTCTTTCTGGATGAGCAGAAGCTTCTGCAGCTTGTGTTTCTTGTTCTGCTTTTTCTTCTGCTTCTTTTTGCTCTTCAGCTGTTTGGAACAAGTCTTGGACTTCTTCTGGTGTATTTGCTTCTTTTAATTTTCCTACGAAATCTGCATCAATCAGCAATCGAGATAGTGCTGCTAATGCTTGCAAATGTGTGTCGTTTGCGCCTTCTGGAGCTGCGATCATGAAAAACAGATAAGTTGGCTGTCCGTCTAAGGCTTCATAATCTACTCCTTTTTGGCTTTTTGCGAATAAAACTGTTGCTTCTTTAACTGCACTGTTTTTCGCGTGAGGCATGGCGATTCCATCACCAAGACCTGTAGAAGTTTGTGCTTCGCGGGCTAGAATTCCTTCTTTATATGTTTCGATATCGGAAATCCGGCCGGCATCAAACATTTTTTGGACCATTTCATCGATTGCGCCTTTTTTATCAGTCGCTTGCAAATCCATGATCATCGCTTCTTTGACCATTAAATCCTTGATATTCATGATTATCCTCCTTGAAACTAATCAATTTTTGTGATTTCAACTTCTGGCAGCAACTCATCAATCAATTCGCGAGCTGCCAAGTCATCAGAAAAAGCTGTTGCGCTTCCGCAAGCAACTCCCCATTTAAAGGCTTCGATTGGATCTTTCGTACGGCTGTAAGCCCCAATAAAGCCGGCAATCATTGAATCCCCTGCACCTACTGAATTTTTCAATGGGCGAACTAATACATTCGTTTTATAAGTTCCTTGTTCCGTGAAGAGCAAAGCACCGTCTCCAGCCATTGAGATCAGCACATTCTGTGCCCCTTCAGCTAGTAATTTTTTCCCATACGGAATGATTTCTTCTACAGATTGGAAGGTTGTGTTGTAAAGCTCAGCTAATTCGTGATTGTTTGGTTTGATCAACAATGGTTTCTTAACAAGTGCATTTTTTAGGTCATCACCTGTTGTATCAATCACGAAATCTGCACCTTTTTCTCGAATGATATCAATCAGTTCTTGATAAAATCCTTTTCGCAGGCTAGCTGGCGCGCTTCCTGACAATACGACGATATCTCCTTGTCCTACTGTTCCTAATGCTTGCTTCAACTCATCGATTTCTTCATCTGAAATAGATGGGCCTAAGCCATTGATCTCAGTTTCAGTGTCTGATTTTAGTTTGATATTGATTCTTGTATCTTCTTTTACGGTTGTGAACAAAGACTGGATTTGTTCTTTTTCAAGCCACTTCGAAATAAATTCGCCAGTGAACCCTCCTAAAAACCCTAGTGCTGTAGATTGAGAATCGATCCGTTTCAAAATACGGGAAACATTGATCCCTTTTCCTCCAGGTAACTTGAAGTCTTCCTTCATTCGGTTCAAATCGCCTAGTTTTAACCCATCTACGCGTACGATATAATCAATTGATGGATTAAGTGTTACTGTGTAAATCATTGTATTGCCTCCTTAATTGTTGTCTTTTCACGGAATTCATTAACGAATTCTAATGGACAACGCTCGGTTATGATCGTGGCTGCTTCCAAAGGTGCAACAGAGGTGAAGGACAACTGGTTGAATTTGGTATGATCAATCAATACAAATGTCTCTTCGGAATTTTTCATGGCTAAACGTTTAACAGCTGCCTCTTCTGGATCCGGAGTCGTGAATCCTTGTTCAAGATGGGCACCGTTCATTCCCATAAATGCTTTATTAAAATGAAAATTTTTTAGTTGTTCTATCGCATTAGATCCTAAAACAGCATTAGTTGCCAGCTTTATCGTTCCACCTAAAATAATGGTAGCAAGCTCCAAATCAACTAAATTTGCCGCATGTTGAACGGAATTTGTCACTACTGTGATCTGTTTTCCTTGCAGAAAAGGAATCATTTCTAACGTAGTAGAGCCAGCGTCTAAATAAATGACATCTTCGTCATTAATGGTTTCAGCTGCCGATTTGGCGATTTGCTGTTTTTCGTGAACGTTTTTGAGTGATTTTTCACTCATATTCTGCTCAAAATTCAATAATTGCTCTTTCTTAGCTCCGCCATGAACTCTTTCTAGAAACCCACTATTCTCCAGCTCTTGTAAATCACGTCTTATCGTTGATTCAGAAGCATTCAAAAGGTTTACAAGATCTTGTGATTTCACGATTTTCTGCTGTTCAAGCAAGTCTAGGATTTTTTGTCTGCGTTCCTCTGTAAGCATTTTCACGATCACCTCAATACAAATAATAGCATATTTTTTTTCTACTCGCAATATAAATCAGTCAAAAACGTTCATGAAAATTATAAATCAGTCAAAAAAAAATAAAAAACCAGTCAAAAAGACTGGTTTTTTATTTTTTTGTCTATCATCAAGCCGTTTTATCGTTTTTTATTTTCGCTTCTTGTTTTTTTCATATAAACAGAAGCAGGTTTTCTTTCCTTATGAAGAAGATAATAATAAAGTCCCATCCCGCCAAACATGACCAAAAAACCGATGACTGATCGAATAGGAAAATTAGGAACAAAAAAGAGACAGACGGATAATAATGATGCCGGAACCATTATTCGATAATAGAGTTGTTTATCCATTTTCTTCACCTCATATTTTTTGTAAAGTAATCAATTGTTCTAATTCTCGGTAATCTAAAAATTGCACACGCAGATGCTGCTCACCTTTCTTGACATCGAATTGGATACTTCGCCGCTTTTTCTTTATTCGTTTGAAGGTAACATCAGAGAGTCTATGTTTGATTTCCTTTAACGGTAATTCTGACAGGGATTCTGAAGGAACATAGATTCTTAAGGATAAAAGATACTCTTGATATTTTTCATCTGTTACCTCTACTTCTAGATATTCCCTAATATAATAACAATAAGCTTCGATTCCATTATCCAAAGCAACAGTCGGATCGATAACTTTATAGCACATCATGCGCGAGCGATTCTCGTCAACCCAAGGAAAATACGCCTGAGCATTTAGTGTTCCGCGAACACGCCTTTCTTTATAATCTCCTTGTTGAATATCATAACTTTTTGTTACAAAAAATGAAGCATTCTTTTTAGGAACAGGTTGCATTTGTGCATTCTGATACTGGACAGATTGGATCGTAAAGTCAGTGTAAATGTATTCAACGAATGGCGGTTTCAATAAACCGACACCATTGTCCCAAGCAAGATGATCAAACCCAAGCTGGTCCCTAAAATAGGATTGAAACATTTGATTGTTTGGCTTTTGCCAGTTAAAGGGGTCTCGATAAAGCTGGATACATATGACTTCGTTTTCTAATTCCTTCACTTTTTCTACTTGTTGGATGTCGAGAAAAATCGGTTTAGGGATGATTTGATGATAATAGCGACTATAATACATTTCCCAACACGAAGTGAAACATAAACCTTGGTAAAAAAGATCGTATCCTGGAAATTGGTTGCAATCGACTACTACTTCCCCGTTTTGTTGTTTCATTTTAGGTAAATGTTCGATTTCATCCTTTTTCTCAAACAATAGCCGTTGAGAGATCTGTTTTGTATTGTGATAGATAAACTCGCTATAAGCTCGCATATAGGCGAACACCCCATGAGCAATCATTTTTTTCTGAATGAAGTCTCGAATCAAAAATTGCTTTTCTTTGAAAACAGAGATAGACAATACATTTTTTATCAATAATTGATTATCTTCCAAGCGAAAACTACATTCGTTCTCGTCATTTCCTACAACTAACCAACTTTCGTCTCTTACCGATGCTAGCATTATTTTTTCTTGAAGCTTTCGAAGATCATACGGATCCGCTTGTTGTGTGAAAGAGCGGATAAATGTTGGCTGGATCAACAGACGTGTCAAAATAGCCCAATCGCTTATTTCCTGTTTTTTTTCTTCTTCATTTAAGTCTGTGAGCTGGATAGTCATCAATAATTTATCTTCGCCAATCATTTTCTCACCTCTTTCAAATCTTTTTATAATTTAATTATAACCAATGATAAAGAAAAACTAAAACTTTATGTCTTAGAAACCAATTTGGACGATTACATGATAGACTAAGTAAAAAGAAACAAAGAGGTGTTTACAATGGGGTTGAAATTTGAACGTACAGATAATTTAGATAAACTTTTCGAATCATTTGCTGTCGATCCGGAAAAAACAGTTGCACCAAAAGAAGATATCGATCGATTTCTAAAACCACAGCCACAAAATGAAAAGAAAAAAGACAAGAAACAAAAGTAAGTTAAGCTCAAAAAAAGACTTACCAGCCAAACTTTTATGAAAGAGTTTGACTGGTAAGTCTTTTTTATTCTTTTTATGATTCAATTGCTTGTTCGATTGCTGCCCACGCTTCTTCTTTTCCCTGTTTTGTAACGGAAGAAAAGAGAATAAACGTGTCATTGCGATCAAAATCCAACGCTTTTTTGATTTCGCTCTCATGCTTGTTCCATTTACCACGAGGGATCTTATCTGCCTTAGTGGCAACAACAATTACAGGGATATCATAATACTTCAAAAATTGATACATCTGGATATCTTCTTGAGAAGGCTTATGACGCAAATCTACTAAAGAAACGACCGCACGTAGCTGGTCTCTAGTCGTTAAATATGTCTCGATCATCTTTCCCCATTTTGCTCGCTCAGTTTTGGATACTTTTGCATACCCGTATCCCGGAACATCGACAAAATGTAATGCGTTCTCGATCAAATAAAAATTCAATGTCTGGGTCTTTCCTGGCTTACCGGAAGTACGGGCTAAATTCTTTCGATCAATCAATGTGTTGATAAAAGAAGATTTCCCTACATTTGATCGTCCTGCCAGAGCTATTTCTGGCAATTGTGTATCTGGATATTGTTTTGGTGCCACTGCACTTATGATAATTTCAGCTTGATGGACTTTCATGGTCTCACTCCTTAACAAGGTGATGAATAAAGCAAGCGGCTGTCGCAAAAGCCAAAATGACTTTTACGGCAGCCTCTTTTCATCAACCCGCTTTTTTCTCTGAATCTTTATAGATTACTGTTGGCTCACCAGACAATTCAGCTGCTTCTTTTGTGATAATCACTTTTTCGATGTTTTCATTTGAAGGAATATCAAACATCACATCCATCATGATTTCTTCAATGATGGAACGAAGTCCTCGAGCACCGGTATTGCGTTCGATTGCTTTTTTCGCAATGGCTCTCAACGCTTCAGGTTCGAATTCAAGTTCGGTATTATCTAGAGAAAGAAGTTTCTGATATTGTTTGACTAGCGCATTTTTCGGCTCAGTCAAGATCCGTACCAGATCATCTGTTGTCAATTTCTCTAAAGCTGCCATAACAGGTAATCGTCCGATAAACTCAGGGATCAATCCGAATTTTAGTAAATCTTCAGGAATGATATGCTGCATGACACTTTCGTCTTCAGAAAGTTTTTGGTTTTGTGTACCAAATCCAATCGTCTTTTCGCCCATACGATTCTTCACAATCGTTTCGATGCCATCAAATGCACCACCTACGATGAACAATATGTTCGTCGTATCAATCTGAATAAATTCTTGATGTGGATGTTTACGTCCGCCCTGAGGTGGCACGCTTGCAACAGTTCCTTCTAGAATTTTCAGCAAGGCTTGTTGGACACCTTCGCCGGAAACGTCACGAGTAATAGATACATTTTCGCTTTTACGCGCAATTTTATCGATCTCATCAATATAGATAATCCCTTTTTCTGCACGTTCCACATTGTAATCAGCAGATTGAAGCAATTTAAGCAAAATGTTTTCTACATCTTCCCCCACATAACCAGCTTCTGTCAAACTTGTCGCATCTGCGATTGCAAAAGGTACATTCAATGTTTTTGCTAATGTTTGTGCTAAAAATGTTTTACCAGACCCTGTAGGTCCGATCAAGCAGATATTGCTTTTTTGCAGTTCAACATCATCTGTGTTTTCTTGTGCTTGCTGATTGACACGTTTATAGTGATTGTATACGGCAACAGCTAACGAGCGTTTTGCGCGATCTTGTCCAATCACGTAGTTATTCAATACTTCAAGAATTTCTAGTGGTTTAGGGACTTCAGTGAATTCGCGTACAGCTTCTTCATAAAATTCTTCATCAATGATTTCTTTACATAGGTCGATACATTCATTACAGATGTAGACCCCTGGACCAGCTACGATCTTTTTCACTTCTTCTTGGGTTTTCCCGCAAAAAGAACAGCGTACGGTCTCATTGCTACTTGGATTGTCATACATGGTCTTCACCCCTTAACTTGCAAAAAGTATGCAAGAAACTATCAAAGACTTTACAGTCTTTTACTATCATAACATAGTTTAGTAAAAAGAAAAAGTGTTTAACAAAGGATCAACTGACCTATACCTTTGCATTTTTTACTCTTAACAAAAAATAAGGAACTGTGACAAAATCGTGTCACAGTCCCTTATTTCGAATAAACAATTTTCTAGAAGCAGCTTCTTCAGAAATGATTTATTACTTGATTTCTATTCTTTCGCTTCTGTCGCTGTACCTGTGATCAATTCGATTGCTTTTTTCATTGTCACATCATGTTCCAGCATATCTTCTGTCAACACGCGTTTGATTTGTTCGATTGGCATGTTGTATGTTTCTGATAATTCTTGGATTTCTGCATTGATTTCTTCTTCTGTTGCTTGAAGATTTTCAGCAGCTGCAATTGCTTCGATCACAAGATTTGTTCTTGTGCGCATTTCTGCTTCACCTTCGAATTGTTTATGCAAGTCTTCTTCTGTAGAACCAGTTAATTGATAGTACATTTCAGGAGAGATACCTTGACGTTGCATGTTGTTCAAGAATTCGTCCATTGAACGATGTACTTCATCATGAACCATCACGTGTGGCAATTCAACGATTTCTGCGTTTTCAACAGCCATACGGATCGCTGCTTCATCTTTTGCATCGTCCGCTGCTTTTTCTTTTGTTTCTACTAATTCTTTGCGATATTTTTCTTTCAATTCGTCTAATGTTGATACTTCGTCATCAACATCTTTTGCGAATTCGTCATCTAATTCAGGCACTTCTTTTGCTTTTACTTCATGGATTGTCACTTTGAAGACTGCTTCTTTTCCAGCAAGATCTTCTGCTTGATAATCTTCTGGGAAAGTTACATTTACATCTAGACTTTCACCTGATTTATGACCAACTAATTGATCTTCAAATCCTGGAATGAATGAGCCTGAACCTAATTCAAGTGAGTAATTTTCGCCTTTTCCGCCATCAAACGCTTCGCCATCTACAAAGCCTTCGAAGTCGATTACTACTGTATCGCCATTTTCAGCTGCAGCATCTTCTTTGATAACTAATTCAGCTTGTGCTTCTTGTTCACGTTTGATACGTGCATCCACGTCTGCATCTGTTACTTCACGGTCTTGTTTTTCAACAACTAGATCTTTATATTGTCCTAATTTTACTTCTGGTTTCACTGTTACTTCAGCAGTGATTACCCAGTCTTGACCTTTTTCCATGCTTTCAACATCGATTTTTGGTTGAGAAACAGGATCGATGCCAGCTTCTTTGACAGCAGCTTCATAAGCTTCTGGTAATACAGCATTCAATGCATCTTCATATAAAGCTTCTTCACCGTACATACGGTTGAATACTTGACGAGAAACTTTCCCTTTACGGAATCCAGGTACGTTCAAGCTTTTTTTCACTTTATTAAACGCAGTTGTTAATCCTTTTTGGATTTCGTCTTGCGCAATCGTAAATTTTAAAACACCATCATTCGTGCCTTTTTTTTCAAATGTTGCAGTCATTTAATTCCCTCCGAGTTTAGAAATTCATTTTATACATCAAAAACGTTTCATGCATACCTTTAAATAGTACACTAACCCTTTCAAATTGTAAACATATTGAATGGATAGAATCCTTGTTTTTCATAACATTTTTATCTTTTTCACTGATAAAATCTAATGGAAGAAGATCATTTGCTGCAAAATTTTTTCTCTTTTTTTTAAAAAATCTTGTTTTTCATCTTCTGTACCTTCATACATCGTTTTTCCTGTACACGCCTCTACAGTCAGTTGAAACCAGCGCTTCGGGTCTTCGATGTATGTATCATAGACAGGATAAACAATTGCAGATTGCAACGTGAATTCTTCTTTTAACACGGAACTAAGCAGCGCATCTTCATTATCGTAACGATCTGAAAATACACATAATTGCTGGTAACTTGCCTGCTGCTGCGGCTTTGGCAGATCTTTTGGTATGACTTTGACTAACTTTTCTTCAATCGTCAAATAGAAAACAGGATGGCATTCGTTCAATTGCCTAAGTGTCTCCAGTAATTTTGCCCTTGCTAAAATATGGACCTCTGGCGATACAATAAGTTTACTCGCTGTTTGGACAAACTCATGATAAGGAAGCTGTTCGATCTCATCAATAGACGCAAGCTGACGTGCAGGTTCCAACGAAGGAAGTTCCTCCGATTTATTGTGGAGTGCCTTGATCTTCTGCCTCTCCATTTGTCCGGATAATTCTTCTGCAAATTGGATTTTTTCAATGACCCGCTGCTCGAAAGCTTCATAAAAATCTGTACTTGCTATCAATTTTCTAGCATATAAAAAATCTTGTGTACTGATTAACAAGTCAAAATAAAATTCAGCAAACTCCTCATTTTGAAGATACTGTTTTTCATGCAAGAGTGCTTGCTTCAATGCTTCTTTTTTCTCGTCCAACTCGTAAAGACAAAAAACAAGCAGGCTATTAGCCTCAAAGCTTTCTTTCAACTCGTAAGCTCGTTGAAATAATTCTTTTGCCTGCTGATATTGCTGGTTTGCTAGTGCTTGTTGTGCCACTCGCATTAAATTCTCATATTTTTCTGGAAAATCAATCGGCTTCACGCAGTGTCCTCCTCTTGCTCATGTTCAGCTCATGTTCAATAGTAGCAAAACAAAAAAAGCATGACAATTAAAAATAACTGAAGCACCCTCTAAAAGCTAGATTTTAGATCTGACTTTAGAAGGTGCTTTCAACTGTTACTGCTTTTTATTGCTCATCAGCTGTTGACTTCCTGGTTGAATGCTTTGATCAGATTGATCGTAACAACACTTGTATTAGTGAAAAAATCGCCCAGATGTTGCTTTTTCTGATTAAAGATTGCTGGAAGATACCCTAACATTAGCAAAGGAAATTTTAGAATGAACCGGCAAGCACCTTCTCTAACTAAAACGGTTGACCAGCTAAGTTCTTCTTCATCAAAGCTGATGACTCGAATACCAAAGATCATTTTCCCAATCGTTTGGCCATGATTGAATTTCGTCAATAAAATAAAATACGCTAGATAAATAAGTAAGGCTGTGAATCCGTAGAGACTCAGATAAGAATCTGAAAAATTAAGCCAACCTAGATTTTTGGCAATACCAAGTGTTAAACGCGTAATAGCTCCGATACACAAAAGATCGACCAAGAAGGCAAACATTCGGATAAAAAAACCTGCATAGAAATACTTAGGAAAATCATTTGCTTTTGGCGGTTCATTTCTTGTGTCCGTATACTTTTTCCATTTACGTTGTTTCTTTTTGATTTCTTCGGGCGTCAAAGGCTCTCTTTCAAAAGAGCTCAGTACCTTTTGGGAAAAGTTGGAGTCAGGTCCTACAGCAGGCTGCTGTTGCTTATCTTTTTCTTGTTCCTTATTTTCATTTGAAAGCTCTGACATGCTTACTCACCTCCGTAATAATACATTGCTTTTGGTGATTCCGCTGTCCCTAGATTCTCAAGAACGGATAAGATCTGACTAGTCTCAGAAGGCTTCAATCCCTGGAATTCTGCTAGTTTACTTCCTAACCATGTACTAGCAAACCCAGATGGCGTGGAAGAATATTCTACTAGTTCCGCATCTTCAAGCTGTTGTTCCTTTCGCATAGCTTTTAAAGCATCTTCAGGAAATCCCAATTCATCGACTAAACCTACTTCTTTTGCTTGGACACCATCATAAATCCTTCCATCAGCAATTTTTTTGACTTCTTCTTCAGATTTATTCCGTCCCTCGCTGACGATTGCTACAAAACGACTATATGCGCTGTCGATATATGCTTGAAGCACCGCTTCTTCTTCTTTTGTCTCTGGTCGCGTTCCTGAACCCATGTCTTTCAACGCTCCGCTTTTAACTGTTGTATCTTCCACACCCAGTTTTTCTAGAAGTCCTGAATAATTCAATCCTGACATGATCACACCAATTGAGCCGGTCACTGTTTCTTCTGTTGCAAAGATTTTATCTGCTTGAGCAGAAATATAGTAGCCACCGCTAGCTGCCATGTTTTTCATGCTGACATACATTGGGATATCATGTTCTTTACGAATCGTATCCAATTTCTTAGCGATTTCCGCACTTTCGTAGACACCGCCACCAGGAGAATTTACTTCTAAAAAGATACCTTTGACTGTTGGATCTTCTTCAATCGCCTTCAGTTGTTCCATAAAATTTTTATGATTGTAACCTTCAGAAGCAAATAAACCTGAAGACCCTCCCGCAGCAATCGTTCCATCTACTGATAATTTTACGATTTTTTGCGTACTGTCTCCCTCTTCCAACACATTTGGAGCTAGTTCTTCATCCCCATATAACCAACTGTTCAATCCCTCAATTTGATCGTTTTCCTGAGGCTTAGTCAAACTAGCTGAAACTAACGAAACCACAAATAATCCTGCAGCAATCAGAACTGCTGCCCAACGTCTTTTATTCATTCTTTCTCCTTTCTAATACAAGTTTTTTATGACGATCACAGTTTCTGACTGCTCAGAAGTGTCGAACCGCTCTGCTTTTTCTTCCCGCGCATACCCGGAAAACGACTCTTTTGTCAATTCATCTTCTACCGTAAACTCACGAGCTTGAGCAACTTCCAAGGCATCAGGTGCTATTTCTTGGATGCTATCCCAGCCAGTATCTAAAAATATTTTCGTATCATCTGATACACCAGCTGATGCTTCGAATTTGGACAATTGTTTTTTTAACATTCCCAGTGTCATGATCTCAATTTTTGAATCCATTTTTACTCCTCCTCTATCCGATTACTTTCTATTGTACCGAACTCCTGAAAAAGATGATAGATAAAAACCCATTATTTTTTGACATAAAAAGAGCATTTGACAAAGCATTTGATATATACCAATTTATTTTTTATTCTTTTTTTGTTGACAAGAACATTCGCAAAAGGTTATGATTTTAAATGTTTCCAGATAAAAAACAAAAAGGAGGATAGTTATACCTTTTAGGATAGCGCCAGGTCTGTGTAAACAGATGACGAGGAGAGGGTTTATCGAAAGATTCGGCGGATGGCCCTAGGGACTGCACTCTACAGAAAATTCACAAAAAGTATCTGCAAAGATAAAACAAAAGGATTTTCCTGCAGCTGGAAGCATTCATACGAATTCATTATAGAAAGTAGGATGTTTTTTATGTGCGGAATTGTTGGAATGATTGGATTAAAAAATGTAACACCAGGATTGATTGACGGTCTAGAAAAATTAGAATACCGTGGTTATGATTCAGCTGGTATCTTTGTCTCAGATGGCACAACTGATTATCTGGTCAAAGCACAAGGCAGAATTCAAAATTTGAAAAACAAAATAAATATTGATACTACAGGAAATATAGGTATTGGTCATACACGTTGGGCAACTCACGGGCAACCTTCTGAAGAAAACGCCCATCCACATACTTCCCAAAGTGGACGCTTCGTGCTCGTTCACAATGGCGTAATCGAAAACTTTGAAGAACTTAAAATTGCTTATTTAGCAAATGACCACTTTATTGGTGAGACCGATACTGAGATTATCGCTCATCTAATTGAAACTTTCGCGAAGGATACTACAACGCAAGAGGCGTTTTTAAAAGCTTTGCGGGTCATCAAAGGTTCTTACGCTTTCGCTTTGATTGATCGGACAGCACCTGATGTTATTTACGTCGCTAAAAATAAAAGTCCACTATTAATCGGACTCGGCGATGGATTCAATGTGATTGCCAGCGATGCAATGGCTATGCTTGCTCATACGAAGGAATTCGTTGAGATTGAAGATGAAGAGATGGTTACCATCACATCAGAAAAAGTTATTATTCAAAATTTTGCAGGTGACATCGTAGAACGTTCTTCATTCGAAGCACAAGTAGATTCTTCAGATATCGAGAAAGGTACCTATCCTTTTTATATGCTGAAAGAAATCGACGAACAGCCTATTATCATGCGTCGTATCGCTCAAAAATACGTAACAGAAGACAATCGTGTCTCTCTTGATCAAAAGCTGGTCGATACATTGTCTGATAGCGATCGAATCTATATCATTGCTTGCGGAACTAGTTACCATGCGGGGTTAGCAGGTAAACAGACTTTGGAAAAATTGACACAGATCCCTGTTGAGGTTCATTTAGCCAGTGAATTTGGCTATAACACACCTCTTCTTTCAAAAAAACCATTCTTTATTTTCTTGAGTCAAAGTGGCGAAACAGCAGACAGCCGCCAAGTGCTGGTAAAAATCAACCGTCTCGGCTACCCTTCACTTACGATTACAAATGTTGCTGGTTCTACTCTTTCGCGGGAAGCATCCTTTACACTGCTATTGCATGCTGGACCCGAAATCGCAGTAGCATCAACGAAAGCTTATACTGCACAAATAGCTGTACTAACTTTATTAGCCAAAGCTATCGGTGATAAAAAAGAATTTGAAACTTCTCTTGTATTCGATATCACTCATGAATTGAGTTTAGTTGCTAATGCGATGGAATCGGTCATCGCCCAAAAAGATTATTTAGAAGAGTTGGCAAAAGTATATCTCAGCGATACAAGAAATGCCTTTTACATTGGACGTGGCGCTGACTACAACGTTTCTCTTGAAGCTGCTTTGAAATTGAAAGAAATCAGTTATATCCAGGCAGAAGGTTTTGCCGCTGGCGAATTGAAACATGGAACGATTGCTTTGATCGAAGAAGGAACACCAGTGATCGGAATCATCAGTGAAGAAGTGACTGGTGCGCATACTCGAGGAAACCTGAAAGAAGTCGAAAGCCGTGGCGCTAAAACACTAGTTATTGTCTCAGAGGGATTAGAAAAGGAAAGTGACCAGCTGGTGCTACCAACTGTCCACCCTTATCTAACTACTCTAACCACAGTCGTACCGACACAATTACTTGCATATTACGCAACGCTATTACGGGGATTCGACGTTGACAAACCACGTAATTTAGCGAAATCAGTGACAGTAGAATAATAAAAGAACAAGGACCAGTGTCAGATGTCTGACACTGGTCCTTGTTCTTTTATTTTTTATGAAAATATCTCTTAATCCAGTCCGATTTCTTCTTTGACTACTGCCGCGATTTTATCGACATAGTAATTAACTTTCTCATCAGTAGGCGCTTCTGCCATCACTCGAAGTAATGGTTCTGTACCGGAAGGACGAACTAGGATTCTTCCTTCTGATCCCATTTCAGCTTCTGCCTCTTCAATCACTTTTTTGATTGCCGGAACATCCATCGCACCGTTTTTATCACTTACGCGGATATTCACTAATTTTTGCGGATAGATTGTTACCTCTGCTGCAAGCTCTGATAATTTCTTACCTGTCTGCTTCATGATATTCAGTAACTGAATTCCTGAAAGCATCCCATCTCCAGTTGTATTAAAATCTAAGAAAATCATGTGCCCAGACTGCTCGCCGCCAAAGTTATAATCGTTTTTGCGCATTTCTTCTACAACGTAACGATCACCAACTTGTGTAACGACATCTTTCAAACCGATTCCTTCCACCGCTTTGTGGAATCCTAAGTTACTCATGACAGTCGTAACGATCGTATCTTTTTTCAATCGATTTTTTTCTGCCAAGTATTTAGCACAGATAAACATGATTTTATCACCGTCGACAATGTTTCCAAGTTCATCCACCGCAATAATACGATCGCCATCGCCATCGAAAGCTAGTCCAGCATCTGCTCCTTTTTCAACGACCATCTCAGCTAAACGTTCTGGATGGGTAGAGCCTACGCCGTCATTGATATTTAACCCGTCTGGATTTGTGCCCATGGTATAAAAATCTGTTTCAAGATCGGCAAACAAACGATTAACACTTGTTGAAGTTGCTCCGTTTGCTGCATCGACACAAATGGTCAAACCGGAAAGGTCACCGTTGATCGTTTGTACAAGGAATTGAGAATATTTCAATAAGCCTTCTGGAAATTCCTCTACAGTTCCCAATCCTTCAGCTGATGGACGAGGCAATTCATCCACTTCAGCATCTAATAATGCTTCAATTTCTAGCTCTTGGTCATCTACTAGTTTAAAACCATCTGCACCGAAAAATTTGATTCCATTATCTTGTGCTGGATTATGAGAAGCAGAAATCATGACCCCTGCGCTTGCTTTTTGCAAACGTGTCAGATAAGCAACACCTGGTGTAGAGATCACACCTAGCTGGAACACTTCGATACCCACCGATAAAAGTCCTGAAATCAGCGCTTCTTCTAACATTTGACCTGAGATTCTTGTATCCCGCCCTACTAACACGCGTGGGCGTTTTCCTTCTTCTTCATGCTGGCTTAGGACATAACCTCCGCACCGTCCCAGCTTAAATGCAAGTTCTGGCGTAAGTTCCTTGTTGGCTTCACCGCGTACGCCGTCTGTTCCAAAATATTTACCCATAGTTGTAAAATTACTCCTTTAACTTAATTTTCTGAGGAATTTGTTCTGCTCATTTGTGTTGATTCGCTTGTTTCTGATGTTTCTTCTGTACTTGTGGTCGAGTTGCTTGTCCCAGATTCCGAACTGGAAGAAATGGTTGTTGTCGATGGTTCCGTTCCTGAATCAGCAGATGAAATACTTCTACTCGTACTTGTATTTTCTTGTGTCCGACTGCTCGTCGAAGCAGAGCTACTGCTTGACGTTTGCAACACGGGTGTAATCTCCACACTAACTGATTCGGGCTTGATACTTAACCCCTCTTCTACTGGTATTTCAATTTTACGAGTTGTTCGATGATTGATACCTGAGACATTGATCGGTACAGCAATACTGTCACCGATCGATGCAAGCAAATCGCTAGAGCCGCTTACTTCTGCTTCCAGTTTTGAAAAACTGAAATCATAGCTTTCTACCCCGGCAGCTGGTGTTCCTTGCTGTATCCCATAAAGTCGTACCGACTTGCTTGGCTTGATCGAATCAGCTTTCACTGTTACTTGCACTGGATCAGAGACGATACTTAATACTTCCCCCGCTGCATTCAGCGCCTGTATTGGGACCTCACTATTAATCCCATCATCTGTGACCATCGAAGCGTCCACATCAGCTACTACTCGTTTGATTTCTGCCAATGTTTTGTCACCTGTAGTGATAGAGACTTTTTTAGGACTAACGGAAGTATCATCAAGTTCATATCCAGATGGTGTGAACGTTGAAGGAATCAATGTTTCCACATCGAAATCTTTTATTACCTTTTTCTCAACCGTTACTGTGATAGTCGATGGTTCGATCTTTGCTGTGACAGCACTGCTCAAATTTTGAATTTTTAGCGGAACTTCATGTGTTCCTTCGCCCAGCTTAGTGATATCTGCTGTGACGCGGAACATCCGTGTATCTTCGTTTGCCTCTGCATTCAACTGAACTCGGTTTGCACTGGAAAGTTTGACAGTCACTGCATTTTCATATCCATGGATATAGTAGCGCTTTGAATCATAAGAAATCTTGATCGGCACCCCAGTAACTGTTTGATTATACGCTTCATTTCCAGAAAGCGTATTTGGAACGGACTGGCCATTTGCATTGAAGTACAGCGCAATACTGAACAGCAATGCAATAAAACTGTAAAGAATGCTTGTCCGTTTCTCTTTTGAGATCATTTGCGATCCCCTCCCTTAGTCATACCGTCTAGGAAAGATTGAATCACGTTTTTCTTGTTTTTTGTTTTCTCTTCAGCAATCAGTTCTCTACGCAAGATTGCCAAATATTCTTGCTGGGATAAGCCAGCCATCAGTTCATTATCTAACGTGATGCTGACGTCCCCGGTTTCTTCAGAGACAACGATGGTAATCGCGTCGCTGACTTCGCTTATACCGACAGCTGCCCGGTGTCGAGTCCCGAATTCTTTAGGGATCAACATACTTTCTGATAGAGGAAGATAGGCGCTTGCTACTGCGATCTTTCCTTCTTTTACAATAACTGCACCGTCATGCAGCGGTGTATTAGGAATAAAGATATTGATCAGCAGCTCCCCAGTGATATCTGCATCTAAAGCAATCCCTGTCTCAATATACTCATCTAATCCAGTATGACGTTCGATAGTAATTAGCGCACCGATTTTTCGCTTGGACATATATTGGATGGCTTTGTCAAAAGACAAGATCATCTTCTCATCTTCCTGCTGTTCGCTTTTTGATTGTTTGAAAAGCGAACTGCGTCCAAGATGTTCCAGTCCTCTCCGGATTTCCGGCTGAAAAATCACGATAGCAGCTATCACCCCGTACGTAATGACTTGGTTCATCAGCCAAGACAAGGTGTGCAGACCAATGATTTCCGCTACGATTCGGATAACAATAAAAATAGCTACACCTTTTAGAAGCTGAATCGCTTTTGTGCCTCGCAGCAGTTGGATCAGTTTGTATACAAGATACCAGACAACCAGAATATCAAGTATGTTCACCAAAAAATTCAGAGAGAACAAGTCACCGGAAAACATTTGCTGCCAATAGTCCAAATTAAAAAGTTCCCCGATTTGAAATGACATAAAAAGCCTCTCTTCTCTTTTGAGATTTCCTCTCTAGTATATCATATGTTTTAATTTTAGAGGCTGATCTGCTCGTATTTTTCTTGAGAAAAACGCATAATTTTCAAGAAAATTGCAAGTATGCGTTTTATTTTTCTCTGCAATAAATATTTTTAAACTTCAGAGAATTATTCATTATATTTTTTCTGTTATTTTTCCTTTTTTTCTTTTGTAGCTTGTTCCATTTTTTTACGTCGTTCTGCTCTGGCAGCTCTTCTAGCAGCTCTTCTTTCTTCTGCTTCAAGGTCCGTCGTTTTTTCTTTTCTAGTCTTAACGGGTACATCGATAGATTCCTCTGGTTCAAGTCGTTTCTTGATTTTTTCTAATTCTCCCGTCAGTGCAGCATAGTTGTAAAAACGAGTTTTAGCATCTTTGACAGTCTTTTCAAATAAAGCTTTTGCAAGATTTGGATTAGCATTTTCTAGCGAGGAAAAACGAACTTGTTTCCTCATGAAATTAGGCATAGTAGAAAAATCAGGTTTTTTGTAATCCAAAGTCATTGGGTTCTTGTTTTTTTCGACCATTGCAGGGTTATATCGATATAATGACCAATAACCAGAAGAAACAGCTTCTTTTGCTTCTTTAAGCGATTCTTTCATTCCGCCAAGCAAGCCATGTGTGATACAAGGCGTATAGGCAATGATTAAAGAAGGTCCAGGATACTTTTCTGCTTCTTCAAATGCCTTTATCGTCTGCATTTGATTGGCACCTGAAGCAATTTGCGCCACATAAACATTTCCATATGTCATCGCCATCATTCCTAGATCTTTCTTTGAAGCATACTTTCCACTAGCCGAAAATTTAGCGATTGCCGAAGCTGGTGTTGCTTTTGAGGTTTGACCGCCAGTATTGGAATAGACTTCGTTATCCAAAACAAGAATATTCACGTCTGCTCCGCTGGCAAGTACATGATCGATCCCGCCAAAACCAATGTCGTAAGCCCATCCGTCTCCACCAATCATCCATTGGCTGTTTTTTACGAATAGATCCTTTCTCTTGTATATATCCTCCAGTTCAGGGACAATTGATCGTTCGCTTTCGATCGCAGCTTGCAGTTTTGCTGCTCTTTGCTGCGTTCCTTCACTCTCAAACATGTGTACCAACCAGTCTTCCATCAATTCTCGTAGTTCTTCTGATACTTTTGGCAATACTTCTTTGATTGAACTTGCCAAAGCCTCGCGACGAGTCTGTGCCGCTAGAAGCATACCATAACCAAATTCAGCATTATCTTCCAATAAAGAATTTGACCATGCAGGCCCTTGACCACATTCATTGGTCGTATAAGGAGAAGCAGGAGAAGCACCGCCCCAAATAGAAGAACAGCCTGTCGCATTCGCGATCATCATTCGATCACCGAACATTTGTGTCAATAATTTTACATAAGGTGTTTCGCCACAGCCTGAGCAAGCGCCCGAGAATTCAAGAAGCGGTTGATTGAATTGTGTAGACAAGACAGTATTCTTTCCTTTGACTGGATTTGCTTTTTGTCTTAATGTCATTGCAAAAGCCCAATTCACAGCTTGTTCTTTCTGTTCTTCATAAGGCTTCATCACTAAAGCTTTTTCTTTTGCGGGACAAGCCTCTACACACAGACCACAACCTGTACAGTCTTCCACTGAAACTTGGATACGGTATTTTACGCCGTCTGCGCCTCGCATTTCTCTCACGATAAATCCTTCTGGCGCTTCTTCCATTTCCTCTTCATCTGCTAAAAATGGACGGATGGCAGCATGAGGACAAACAAAGGCACATTCATTACACATCGTACAGCGATCACTAATCCACTCAGGTACTTCTAAAGCGACGCCCCGCTTTTCCATAGAAGCCGTTCCTAAAGGCATTTCGCCAGTTGTCATTCCATTTGCTACAAGTGTACCAACAGAGAGTTGATTTCCTTCCTGTGCATTCACTGGTTCAAGTATTTCTTGTACATAACCAGTGTTCCTTTTATTGATTTTTTCAGGCATCTCCAACGTTCTCCAATGGTCTGGGATCGCGACTTGATGAAGCAGTTCGGTCGTCCGATCGATTGCTTGTATGTTTTTTTCTACGATAGCCATTGATTTATGTCCATAGCTTTTCAGGGCTTCTTCTTTTAGCAGCGGAATCACCTCATCAAAAGGAATGATGTCAGCTAATTTAAAAAAAGCCGTTTCCATTGCCGTATTGATCCGGCGTCCCAAACCGACTTCTTGGGCCAATCTCATGGCATTGATCGTATAGAATCTAATGTTATTTTCAGCCAAGTAACATTTTAATTTTAAGGGCAGATGCGTTTCTAATTGTTCGTCGCTCCAAAGAGTGTTCAATAAAAAAATGCCACCTGGCTTCAATCCTTTGACCAAGTCATAGCTATGCAGGTAAGCTGGTGTGTGACAGGCAACAAGGTCCGCATGCTCGACAAGATACGCTGAACGTATCGGCGTATCTCCAAAACGAAGATGAGAGACAGTCAGACCGCCAGATTTTTTCGAATCATAATAAAAATAGCCTTGCGCATATTTATCGGTGTGATCTCCAATAATCTTGATAGCTGATTTATTTGCTCCAACTGTTCCGTCAGATCCAAATCCCCAAAACTTGGCCTGGAATGTTTGCGGTTCTGTCAAATCCAGACTTTCCTTTGGTTCCAAAGATTGATAAGTCACATCATCCACGATCCCTATGGTAAACCGTTTTTTGCGTATGCTTGGGTCTTTTTTCAATTCATCAAAAACTGCTGAGATTTGGTCGGGAGTCACATCTTTAGACCCCAATCCGTAGCGACCACCAATAACAGCCGGGCGAAGTTCAGGATCATATAACGCACTTTGAACGTCTAATAAGAGAGGTTCTCCACCTGCCCCTGGTTCTTTACTTCGATCAAGAACAGCAATTGTTTTTACTGTATGAGGCAACTTTTGCACGAATGTTTCCACTGGAAAAGGACGATAAAGATGGATATTCAAAAAACCTGTTTTCCGTCCGTTTGCATTCAAGTAATCAATCGTTTGTTCAATCGTCTGTGCAACTGATCCCATAGAAACAATGACTTCTTCCGCATCGTCTGCTCCGTAATAAGTCACCAAGTCATAAGAAGTTCCTCGTAATCGGTTGATCTCTTTCATATATTTTTGAACGATTTCAGGTAATTTATCATAATAGGGGTTGATCGTTTCCCGTTGTTGAAAATGGATGTCTGGATTCTGGTTCGTACCACTAACAGTCGGATGATTGGGATTCATCCCTCGTTTACGAAATGAAGCTAATTTCTCCTGATTGATCAGAGGAGCTAATTCTTCATATTCCAAAACTTCGATTTTTTGAATCTCGTGACTCGTACGGAATCCATCAAAGAAATTCAAAAAAGGGACTTCTCCTTCAATAGAAGCAAGATGGGCAACAGGTGCTAAATCCATCACTTCTTGTACACTGCTTTCAGCTAACATAGCAAATCCTGTTTGTCTTGCAGCCATCACGTCTCCGTGATCTCCGAAAATATTCAACGCATTTGTCGTCACTGCCCGACTAGCAACGTGGAAAACACTTGGCAGTAGTTCCCCAGCAATCTTGTACATATTCGGTATCATCAAAAGCAGCCCTTGTGAAGCGGTATATGTAGTTGTCAGTGCACCAGTTTTCAATGATCCATGGACCACACCAGCTGCTCCTGCTTCGGATTGCATTTCTACTACTTTTACTGGTTGACCGAATACATTTTCTTTTCCTGCTGCTGACCATTGATCTACTAATTCAGCCATGGTCGAACTGGGTGTTATTGGATATATTGCAGCAATCTCGGTAAATGCATAAGAAATATATGCGGCTGCCGTATTGCCATCCATTGTTTTCATTTTTCGCATGATTCATCATCCTTGTTCATATTCTCTCTTATTATCTGTTCCATTATAACGTAAAACATTCCATTTTTTTCTTTTATTTATAAAAATATTTTACATATATCTATTTGAATTGGTCATCTAATTTTTAGACAAACAGTCTAAATCGTTGCCTTTTTTTGTCAGACATGTATAAACTATAAGCGAAAGAGGTGTTTTAACATGGATATATCAGTGATTGATGCAACGAAAACAAATACACAAAAAGGAATCCTTTATGGTTCATCGAATGCTCCTAAAAAAATGGTCGAATTCATCAACTTAGCTTGTCCGTATTGCCGACAATGGTTTGAAGAATCTTATGATCTATTAGAAGAAGCAGTCCAAAGCGGGCAATTGCAGCGAGTAATCAAATTGTTCGATAAAGAAAAAGAAAGCTTGCAGCGAGGAAACGTGATGCACCGGTATCTCACAATCAGCGATGGTCAAAAAGCGATCAAAGAGATCAAACAAATATTCGATACTCAAGACGAGTGGAAACATCTTTCTCTCCAAGAAGTAGCGGATTTTGCAGTAGATAAACTAAAGCTGACAGAACAAAAAGACGAACAGCTGAGCCAAGCTGTCATCAACGAAGCTGAGCAAGCACATATTCGATTTGTTCCGACTGTCATCTTGGGTAAAGAAATCTTTGATGAATCTATTTCAATAGAGGAATTAAAAGAATTGATCCAAACAAAATAAAAAAATAAGGAGCGTGGGACAAAAGTAAAGAACACTTTTGTCTCACGCTCTAAACACGTATAAACGGCGGAAGCAGAAGCAACTCCTTCTTATTTCTTGGAGTTAAACGCTTCTGTCCCAGCCTCCTTATTCCGAATAAATGGTGTCCAAAAGCTTGCATCTGCCAGATTATCTCATTTCTTATGACAAGCTAAGCAAATTATCTCCACCAAATAATTTATTCATATTTTTGACTTGCGCATACTAACTAATTCTTAAATTTTCATACAAAATTTCTCAATTTCCCTTAACGAGTAATATTTATGTACGGTGATTCTCACTAGTATCCCAATCACTTTTTAAGTTATCCCGATTTCAATTCTACTTCAAAAATAGTTGCTTTTATGTATGCTGTTAGTTGATTAGATGGTCATTTGTTGAGCTAGGTCGTTTATTTTAAACAAGTTGTTTCTTTAGCTTATACCTATCTCGTCTACCAAACGCAAGATGGCAAACACAAATGCATACGCATCTGTATTTGCCACTTTGATTCGTATAAAGCTAACAACTATTAACTCCTCTCAGCTAATAGTTGCTCTCTTTTTTATTCAGATTCATTTTTGCTGATCACAGCCTAGTATTTCAATGGTTTTGAACACTAAACCAAATTGTTCCATTACAACATTCACTGGCTGATGAAATGGATTAGTAGATTTCGATTATTCAAAGCGATTTTCTATTGGTGGATCGTGTTCCCAACTAATAAGACGGATTCCAAACCTATCGTACAGATCTTCTAAACCACTTATAAATTTTGCACCTATTTCAGGTGTTTTATTGCGTGGATATTCTATTGTTACGCCATTAAATGGATACCAATTAGGATTAGGCTCTCTTTTTTTCTGTACATCTCCCATAAAATAGTTAGCACTTTCTGGGACATAATATATTCTTCGACCATCCTCTAATTCATCTAATAAGATATTTCGTGATCGTTTATCACTCGCTAAATGTAGACGCCACGTGCGATACCATGCCATGCTACCTGCATCTGCAGAAAATCCATCAAATAATGCAACAATTGTATCTTCTATCACAATCCTTTCCCCATCTACTTCATATTCTAATCTAAAATCAAACTCCCCTCGGGTAATTTCTGGTCTTGGTGGCTTAGGACCCAATATTATTCTACTTAAAACCGCATTCGTTCCCAGATGAAACACAGCTATAACAACAATAATAATTAATATTTTGTTTCTATTTGATAAATTTCTCATTATTCGCACATCACCTCTACATTCTCACATATTAGTTCGTAATACTCCTTTAATATCAAAATATCTACTGGTCGTAATAATATTCGCTATGAATTCCTACTACTCGTATAAGAAAGGCCAAATCATCAGCTTTTACTTGCTGATGATTTGGCTTGTTTCTATTTATCGTAATTGTTTTCTAATCACCAAAATTGTTAACAATCGGTTCAGATATTACCCAGTTGATTAAGGTAATTCCGTATTGTGTCAAAACTTCTTGCGCTTCTCCGAAATTAAGTACAGTTCTTATGTATCCACTTTCTCCTAATATAAAGTCTACCTCTCTTCTAAAACCTTCCTCGAGATTTCTAAGGGCTATATGTGGTTTTAATGACATTGATTGTACATTTTCCCCCATATAATATTGCGCACTTCCTCGACTAAAATAGATTCCTAGATCGTCCCCAAAAGGTAGATCTTCTCTACCACTAGCTAATCTACTTCTCCATCTTCGTTCTCTTTTCATAGAACCTGCGCTGAACTCACATCCGTTAAACTCAGCTATGACAGTATCTTCAATTATGTTAATCTGTCCATCTAATTCGTATTCAATCCTAAATGGAAATTCTCCATAGGTGATTTCCGGTTCGGGTATTTTAGGCGAGATTAATGCAAAGAAAGGAAATATTAAGCTTGGTAACATCAAAAACACTCCTCCTATAATCACAATTCCCGATGCAATCCAAAATATAATTTGTACAATTCTCATTGATCCATTGTATTCCATTTTATTCCCCCTATTACTATTCATATCCGCCTATCTATATCGATCTTCCAATGCAGACATAATTGCTTCCATACCTTGATTTTTTACCGAGTTACCTATGCGAGATATCATTCTCCACTAAGGTGCATCATATTGTCTATCTAACATGATTAATTCTCCAATAGGTGTATACTCCTCCAAAAACAACATTTAATGCATCTCCTTCGACAACATAAGCTACCATGTTTGCTGTATATGTGTTTGAGTCTAATTCATAAGCAGATAAATTTACTGTCGCTGGATTAAATATAATCGCATTCGTATTTATAGCTACTTAATTTGCTGCTTCAGCACCACCTTTTGAATGTCCGATCATTGTGATTTCAATAGTAGGATTTACGTGGACAGCCCTCACCGTTTACCCTGACCATTATAGAAATCGCTTACTTTTTTGAACTACGCAACAAAGGATACAATGCTCCTAACTTCACTGTCTCCATTTTTGTCCACTAAGGAATATAAAAAATAGGCATTAGTTCATTTAATTCGGTCACAACACATTACCTTTTAAATCATTATACTGTATCTCATACATTATTATCAATAAACTATTATAAAAATGCAAAAAATGCTTTATCAATCTATTTTGTAATTGGTCATAATATCATTGAAATCAACCCTGTATCGATTTTTCCTATGAATCTCGTCTCTTTGTGATTGACGAAAAAGAGGCAAGACAGACACTGGAATGGTAATTTTACCCACTATTTTGCTCCAACTATTTGTAATCGTACCCACTTTTGAAATACCAAGATGATCATTTTAATTGATATGCTGATTTCCAAGCAAAACCCCAAGAAATTAAATGCTCTATCGCATCTAGCTTCTTGGGTTTTGCTTATATAAATTCCAACATTTAAATTTTTTATGCTGTTCGGTCTCAGAAATGCCGTTTTTGCTTATATCACAATATCAAGATGTCAAATTATTCGTGTTGCCGATGACTTTGATTAATTTTTTTCAAATTGTTTATTAAGACTAATGCTGTCTTTTTGCAGATACCAATGTTCGAACTTTTTAACATTATCATATGATCCTGCAAGTTTTAACTTCTTACCATTAGATGTTATCAAAGTTATAATTAACCTTGCCTTTTTCCCATTAGGATCTTTTATTTTATGAATTTTCTGCAGGTAATCTCTCCTAATGGCAACTATTTTTACCTCATCAGTGCTGATAAACCATTGATCATCCACATACATACTGCCTGTTATGTTGTGTTTTTCCATTTCTTCCGAGAACGAAAAGTTTAAGGCTCGTTCTTGCTTCCAAAGTTGAATGAGTCCATGGATTGGACTTAGTGTGAGAATTGAGAACAACAATAAGAATCCATATCCTCCCGCAAACATCCCTAAGGCTATACTGTCTCTCCATCCATAAGTAGGATTAGAAGAGAAAAGAGTCACCGTTTGTAATAATATGAAAAGGAATAATCCAGCACAAACACCAAAGATAACAACTCCAAACATTGAATTTTTATACAATGACCATTTATTTATAGGCTTTTCTTTCATTTTACTTCCCCCTACTGTTCTGTTCACACGGAATGAATTCAAAGTTCATAAGCCCTCCTCTTTAACGGGCAATTAAAATGGCTTTTTCAAAGCGATTCAGATTCATTGGGTTGAACTATTACTCAATAATGACGAAGCCATTTTTCATAATCTGTATCAAATCTCCTCTTTGATCATATGAATACGACTTGCTAACTATACTTTAAACAAGCTTGTTTTAAGCGGTTACAGGCGGGTTGTAATCTCTATTCATCTCATTAGCAAATAACTTGCCGAAAAGTCTACTGAAATTAAAGCAGATAGTGGAAGAATTATTTAGCCAGGATAGACACTATTTGTGAAACACATGTCTTTACTTTTGAAATTCTATGATGAAAAGCCTTGGAATACAGTAGCTCTTAATTGGTAATACTTTTTCCATTATAAATAACCTCTTTTCATTTTATATTTATCCCCTCTAAAAATAATATCTAATCTAATATTTTAAACTTATATTTCCCTCGCTGTGCTAATAGAGCATTACTAAATAAATAGAAACTAGAAAAAAGCATTACGCCTGCCAGAATAAACCAATTATTTGAAACTATAAACGCCACCATAGAAGAAACAGAAAACAGTATAAGCATTATAAAAATTATCAACAACCTTGATCCTTCTTTTATAGATTCAGGAAACAGTATAATTTTAGTACTAGACAAATTGTTTACACCGATTAGTGTTAAAATATCTTTATTCTTCTTGCTAACATAACCCTTTATGCACAAAAGAACAGCTATACTTAAAGTAACAAATAAATAACGAATCTCAATAGAAAAATCACTATAAATACTCTCTAGGATAGGACCGACAATTGAAGAAGTCACTACCGCAAATGCTGGACCTATCCAAGCAACATTAGAATGTTCTTTCTCTCTTTTCCTTTGTAAATCTTTGTTGAGTATTAATCTATTTATTTCTTCTGCAGGCAAGTTAATTTTCATAACCTTATGGGGGATTATCCAATTGAAAATTGGAAAAAGGTAGCCTCCCCAAAAAGTATAGTGATCCGTGTCAATCAGATAATAACCTGATTTTGATTCCAGAATAACATATCTCAAAGCCGAACGAAAATTTTTCATGAATATCCATATTCTCACTGTTTCCACACCTAATTCCCCCAATTCCAATTAAATGGATTTATAGCATCACCAATTATGTTAACTGACTGACCAACCTCATTGATAAAATTGATGCCCCTATCCCATGTTTCAACAATGCTATATATCTATCAAACAAAAAATGGAAAACTAAATACTCGCGCACATAAATTTTACATTCTGTTTTTTATAAGACTAATAATAATCATTGAAAAAATTTCTTATCGGTGGCGCATATTCCCAATTGATTAATGTGATCCCATATTCTGCAAGTATTTTACGAGCTTCTTCTAAGTCATAGTGAGAAAAATGCATAAAACCTGCAATACGATCACGGACTGTGAGCTGTGGCTTGCTTTCACCATCATTCATAAAATATCCAGCAGAGCCACTACTTAAAGTGATTGTTACATCTTCACTTTCTATTATTAAGAATTCATAATGAAATGCTTTCAACTCTCCACTATTATTTAAAAGTTTTATACTCCAACTTCGTCTAGGTTGAGTTGTCACATTCCCTCTAAAACTTCCTATAAATTCTGCAATCACCGTATCTTCAATCAAAATTCTTTCCTCATTTATTTCATATTCAAGACTAAACGGAAATTCTCCATATGTAATCTCTGGCAATGGTGGTGCTGTAGTTCTCCAAATAAATACAATAACTGTGAATAGAAAAAATCCAACGATCGATATAAATGTTATGAGACCTGCTCGAAGTAAAACCCGATATAATAAAAATGCTGTATTTCGCTTTACTATATCTAGAAAAATAAAAAGTACTGCAATCATAATGATAGTAAAAGTTGTAAAAAAGCACACTTTTTGCCCTCCCTTTATAAACATCAATTCTCAAATTCTAAACCAAATCTTGATAGTTCAAGTTCAGGTATAACGTATACCAACCATACATCCCAATTACTATTTATGAACTTATGATTATCACTGAATAAATCACTCCATCCCCTTGTTAAAACTTCTACATTAATTACACCTGGTTGTTTTCGACTAGCTAATCCAATGAACTTATCAACCATCCTTATCCACCAACCACAAGAATCTTGACCAGAAGCAAGAAAAACAGTTCTCAAGGTTGATCGAGCAGTTCCTTCCAGTTTTTAATTAATCTCCAGTCATAGATAAATACTTGATCCTATCTATATCAGGACTTCTATATTAAGCAAAAGTTTATGTATAAAACTAAAATCTTCATTCAGTTGTCTCCCCGCTTTTTATACGATTGTATTAAAAAACAATAGAAGCCTTTCAAAATTATGTTACACCAGTAAAGTTGGAATTATAGTTTGACGGAAGAAAAGCAAGTATAGCTTTTAAAAAAAACTGATACATTCGCATCTCCTGCTTCATGTATCAGTTTTTTCTTTGGATTAAACTGCTTCTTCACGCAGTTTTTCCGCAAATTCATTTATTTTGCGAATTCGGTGATTAATTCCCGATTTTGATATTGCACCTGAGGGAATCATTTCCCCTAATTCTTTCAAGCTGACCTCTGGATGTTGAAGCCGAAGTTCTGCGATTTCCTGAAGTTTTTCAGGAAGGGCATGTAGACCGACCTTTGCTTCGATCAATTCGATGTTTTCGATTTGTTTAGAAGCCGCATCAATCGTCTTGTTCAGATTTGCTGTCTCACAATTGACTAGACGATTGACCGAATTTCTCATATCCCGTACGATTCGAACATCTTCAAATCGGAGCATTGAGTTGGTTGCACCAATCAATGTTAAGAAATCAGCAATTTTTTCTGCTCCTTTTAAATACGAAATATAGCCATTGCGCCGTTCAAGCGTTCGAGCATGTAGACCGTAATAATTTAACATATCGCAAATGTCTTGGTTATGCTGTTCATAAATAGAAAATATTTCCAAATGATAACGGCTCGTTTCCGGATTATTGACTGAACCTGAGGCCATAAAAGCACCACGTAAGTAAGAACGCATTTTTTGCGAATTTCCCATAATCTCGTCCGAAACGTGTCCATTGAACATCATACCATCCATGATATCAAGATCCATCAACACATCTTTTGTGCCTTGCTTCAACCGGACGATATAGACATTGTTCTTTTTTAATTTCATTTTTTTACGAACGAGTAGCTCACTTCGTACCTGATAATGATCTTTCAAAAGAGAATAGATACGTCTGGCAATTGCAGCATTTTCTGTTTGGACGTTCAAAATAAACTGCTGGTTCACAATACCTAAAGAGCCGTTCATTCGCAGCAAAGCAGCTAATTCCGCTTTCGCATGTTCTCGATGAACTTCCAAACCAGTTAGTTCTTTCTTCACATCTGCAGCAAATGACATCCTATTCTCCTCCTTTCTCCAACAATAAATTGCTTAATATTTTGAACCGAAAACTAAACGGAACAATTCTTCTACTACTTTGTCTCCATCGTGGAAGACACCACCATCTTTCAATTCTAAAAAGTCGGTGGAAATCACTCGACATCCTTCATTTCTCAATCCGTTGAAGTCGTGTGCGACTTGTACTAGATACTCATCATAGATCTCTGGGTCCATATAATCTTCAGGCACTTTTTCCGTATTGACCAATACTGTATCGATAAAAGGCTGATTCAAATGCTTGTGTAAAACACGTATATGATCGGCATCTGTGAAATGTTCCGTTTCCCCTTTTTGAGTCATGATATTACAGATATAGACGGTTTCAGCAGTTGTCTTGAGCATTGCTTCGCCGATTTCTGGTATCACTAAATTTGGAAGGATACTGGTGAATAAACTTCCGGGTCCCAAAACGACCATGTCGGCGTCCATAATTGCTGAAACGACTTTTCGAGCCGCTTTGGCTTCACTTTTATCATTTGTGTTGCAGACATACACACGGTCAATGGTTTTACGGTCGATCGCGATTTTAGATTCTCCTACTGCAGTCGTTCCGTCTTTAAAAACAGCATGCAAGGTCAAAGGAGTTTCTGAAGAAGGATAAACATGTCCATCTACATGCATCATTTTTGCTAATAATTGAATCGCCTCATAAGTGCTTCCCCGCATCTCGGAAACTGCGGCAATGATCAGATTACCGATCGTATGATTGGCTAAAAACTGATCTTCCTTTTTGAAACGGTATTGGAAAATATCTTCATAGAATTGTGGCATATCCGATAACGCCACTAAGACATTTCTCAAGTCACCAGGAGGAGCCATAGCGATCGATTCTCTGATTGCACCGCTGCTTCCACCATCATCTGCAACAGTCACTACTGCTGTGATATCTGCTCCTTGATTTCGTAAACTTTTCAGGATAACTGGCAGACCAGTGCCACCGCCGACCACTACGATCTTTGGTTTTCTTATCCGGTAGGTTTTCATTTTCACGACCGGTTCACCGTCTCTTTCCTTTTATCCTTGTCCCGATGTGTCACATTGACTTTATAGTTTTTCCCTAAAGCATTTGCCAAACGTTCAGTCAATGCCACAGAACGGTGTTGACCGCCTGTACAGCCGATTGCAACTGTCAAGCTGCTTTTTCCTTCTTTAATGTATCCAGGCAATACAGTTTCCAGAAGATCCAAAAATTTATGGTAGAATGATTGCGTTTCATCAAAGGACATCACATAATCATAGACTGGCTGATCTTTTCCGGTCAATGGTCTTAGTTCCGGGATATAATGAGGGTTGGGCAAAAAACGCACATCCATCACAATATCCGAATCGATCGGCAACCCGTATTTAAAACCAAATGATACAAATTCGATCCGAAATCCTTGGTCTCCCTTTGATTTGAATGACTCATTGATTTTTTCACGTAATTGTCGTGGCGTCAATGTTGTCGTATCAATGATCACGGAAGCTTGGGCTTTCAAGTCGTCTAGTATCGCCCGTTCTTTACGTATCCCTTCAGTGATCAAACCGTCCATCGCCATTGGATGTGCTCGTCTTGTTTCTTTGTAGCGAGCCACTAGTTCTTCGTCTGAAGCATCTAAAAATAAGATAGAAGTGTCGATGAAGTTCGTATTTTCGATTTCGATCAGCATGTTTTGGATTTCTTCAAAGAAGGAACGAGAACGCAAATCCACTCCTAAAGCCATTTTTGTGACTTTACCTGATTCTTTGATCAATTCCCAGAATTTTGGAATCAATCGAGGCGGCATATTATCGATACAAAAATAACCCATATCTTCAAAACTTTGGATAGCTACTGTTTTCCCTGCACCGCTCATACCTGTTATGATGACTAATTGCAAATTATCTGTCATATTTACGAACCCCTCTCACATTGTGCATAATAAAATTATATCATTCCGGGCGTATCATTACCAGTTTTCTTTTTCTTTTACAAAAAAATTTGGACCAAATATCTTTTAGGATATTTGCCCCAAATCTAATTTTTTTACTTTTCCGATGCTGTATCCAATGCCTCGCTTCTTTCAGCTAATGCACGTTCGATCGTTCGATCCGCTAAAATAGATTGAGCATCGATCACTGGGTAATGATTATCTTCAGCAAATTCATGCATCAAAGATAATTCTGTGCAACCTAGGATGACTTTTTCACAGTTTAGGCGCTCTACCGCTTCCTCTAAGATTTCGTAATAGAGCTCTTGATTCAAATAATCCGATTCCTTGATCTCATGATAGATCAGGTAATTGATTTTTTCTTGAAGCGCAGTATCAGGAATCACTGTTTCGAAACCAAGATTTTTGACTTCGCGTTCATAGATTCCAGCTTTCATACTTCCTTCTGTTCCTAGAATCGCTACTCTCCCTGTCGTATGCTGACGGACAAGTTCATTTGCTGTTTCTCTTGGCATATGCAGGATAGGAATATCCGTTGCCGCTTGTAATTCTTCAAAAAAGTAGTGTGCGGTGTTACAAGTCAACACAATGAAGTTTGGTCGCAATAAATTTTGTTTCTCAATATCATCCAGCAGAAACGGCATTGGATTTTCTTCTGATCGATCTAAAATATAAGCTGTACGATCAGGAACTGTTGCATGATTGAATAAGACATAATTCAAATATTCTTGATCTTTTGTAGCTTTCGTTCGGTGGTTGATCAAGCGAACAAAACTTTCTGTCGCCATCGTGCCCATTCCGCCTAAAATACTGAAAAAATTCTCCATGAACTAGCCTTCTTTCACATGAAAATACTTTTTGAATCTTGGAATATAGTTATGGAACATATATTTCATCAACAACCAGCGCTTAATTGACCGGTCTTTTTCATAAAATACAGTAGTACCGTAACGATTTTCTTTGATCATTTGCTCAGCTAGTTTTTTGTCTTCATTTTCCCTAGCATATTCTAAAAAGATTTTTTTGGGCACACCCATCCATAATCTTGCTTTATCTGATTGATTCGTTCCATAGGTCGTTTCAACAAAGGGTTTGTTGAACACTCGATCTTCTGTGACAAAACGAGCCAGATTCAAGCCGTTCAATGTCACAAAGAAACTGCTACGACCTTGTCTCAAATTGATTTCAAATAATTTATATTCTCCATCTCTAGGATCATACTTCATATCGAAATTGGCAAAGCCGGTATATTCGATTTTTTCCAAAAATGCTTTAATGGTTTGATAGATTTTTTCGTTATAATCTGGCATGATCACAACGTAATTACCAATCGATGCTGGTGTAGGATCTTCTAACAGTGGATGACCAAGACACATCATCCGAACTTGATGATCTTCATCTACATAAGCATTTAGCACACGCATATTACTATCATCACCCGGGATAAAATCTTGTACAATCATTTCACTAGTATAACCGGCTTCGTATATCCGGCCTAAAATTAAATCGAACTCTTCTCTAGTCTCTAAAATAAAAGCTTTTTTTCTTCCTTCAAATTGGACAGAAAGATACTCCACACTGTTTGCAGGTTTCAAAGCAACTGGGAATTCAAAAGGCAATTCCTGTTCCAAATGTCCATTTACTAACATTTCTTCTCTGACGATCAATGTTTTAGGATACGGAAGATCATATTCTTCACAAACTTCATAAAAGCTTACTTTATTGATCAGTCTTTCAAATAAAGAATAATCAATATATGGACAGATAAAATATTCTGACAGCTCTTGTTTATGTTGGGAGATCAATTCTGCATATCCATCACCACAAGCAATCAAAAGATATTTTTTACTCTTATCAGAATATCTTTCTTTTGCCAAACGAAGCATCGTCTCGATAAATACAGGGTCTTTATCAAATCCTGGAATAACTTCTACATTGACAATTTTACTGTAGCGGGTAGGGGCTAACTGATCCGAAGCATATGCTTGGCAGATTTTGCCGTATGCTTCATTAAAAGAACGTGCCATACCATAAACGTTCATGTCGCTTCCTAATAATATAGGGATAAATTCTTCATTTTCAATACTGTTCATCATTATCTCTCACTTACTCATAATCTCTTGTTTTTCTTTTCCAACTACACAAGGAATATCATACCATAAAGAAAAAAGCAATCAAAGGAAACTCCTCCGATTGCTCAATTCTTTTTTGAACGGATTGAACTTATAGGAAGTTTTTATCTATACCAATCAGTGTAGAAAGAACTACCATGTAATGATTCTAGAACACTGATATTAATAAAACAAGCAAAAATTCATTTTTTTATGTTTTTTTAACTATCTCAGCTATCTATCCTCTTTATACCATTATTTTTTTCAAATAGTGACCTGTATAACTTTCTTTTACGTTAATGATTTCTTCTGGTGTTCCAGTCGCAAGGATCGTTCCTCCACCTTCTCCACCTTCTGGTCCTAAATCAATGATATAATCTGCTGTTTTGATTACATCTAGATTGTGTTCAATCACTAAAACTGTATTACCAGCATCTACTAATCTTTGTAATACATGCAACAAGCGGGCGATGTCATCGCTATGAAGTCCTGTCGTTGGTTCATCTAGTATATAGAAATTCTTTCCATTAGAGATTTTGTGCAATTCACTGGCAAGTTTCATCCGTTGTGCCTCACCACCGGACAATGTCGTTGCTGGTTGCCCCATCGTCACATAACCTAAGCCAACATCAACAATCGTTTGCAGTTTGCGATGAATCTTTGGAATGTGCTTGAAGAATTCTACAGCATCTTCTACTGTCATTTCCAAAATATCAGCAATGCTTTTTCCTTTGTAATGCACTTCTAATGTTTCAGAGTTATATCGTTTGCCATGACATACTTCACAAGGAACATAGACATCAGGCAAAAAGTGCATTTCGATCTTAATAATTCCATCCCCGCGACAAGCTTCACAACGACCGCCTTTTACGTTGAAACTAAAACGCCCTTTCTTATAACCCCGCATTTTTGCCTCGTTCGTTTGAGCAAATAACCCACGGATATCATCAAATACACTTGTATAAGTCGCTGGATTACTTCTCGGCGTCCGGCCGATTGGGCTTTGATCGATATCGATGATCTTTTCGATACTTTCGTAGCCGGAAATTGTCTTGAATTTACCTGGCTTAGCAGAATTCTTATTTAATTTTTGCGCTAACGATTTCTTTAAGATACTATTGACCAATGTACTCTTTCCAGAACCAGACACACCTGTGACTGCTACAAATTCTCCTAATGGAAATTCAACACTAATATTTTTCAGATTGTTTTCTGAAGCACCAGTGATCTTGATTGCTTTCCCATTACCTTTACGGCGTTCTTTTGGTACAGGGATTGATTTTTTCCCTGAAAGATATTTCCCTGTCAAAGAATTTTCATCATTAGCTACTTCTTCAGGAGTGCCTGCAGCCACGATTTGTCCGCCTTGTTCTCCGGCCCCAGGTCCGACGTCAATCAGATAATCTGCTGCCCACATCGTATCTTCATCATGTTCGACTACAACGAGGGTGTTGCCAAGATCACGCATTTTCTTTAATGAGCCAATCAGTCGATCGTTGTCGCGTTGATGCAATCCGATCGATGGTTCATCTAAAATATACAAAACTCCAGAAAGATTCGATCCAATTTGTGTAGCCAATCTGATTCGCTGCGCTTCTCCCCCAGATAATGTTCCGGAAGCGCGACTCAAAGTTAGATAGTCTAGTCCCACATTTTCCAAGAATGAAAGTCTGTCATTTACTTCTTTTAAAATCGGTTTGGCAATTACTTTCTCTTGTTCAGATAACGTTAAGTTTGAGAAGAAATCTACTGCTTTTTGAATAGACAACTCATTTGTTTGCCCGATATTCGTTCCATTGATTTGAACAGATAGAGCTTGGGGATTCAATCGATAACCTTTACATGTCTGACAAGTTAATTCTGTCATATAAAGACGCATTTGCTCACGCGTGAAATCACTGTTCGTATCATGATAACGACGCTCGATATTCTTCAATACCCCTTCGAAAGTCGTTTCTACATCGCGAACGCCACCAAAATCATTTTCATAATGGAAATGGAAAAGATCATCTGTCCCATTCAAGATGATCTCCTGATGCTCTTCCGGTAATTCTTCGAATGGTGTATCTAAATCGATACCGAAACTTTCACAAGCCTGCGCTAACATTTGAGGATAATACTGAGAGCTGATTGGATTCCATGGAACGACAGCACCTTGACTAAGTGTCTTCGTTCTATCTGGAATCACTAAATCTTGATCAACTTCTAATTTGACACCTAAACCATCACAGTCTGGACAAGCTCCAAAAGGCGCATTGAATGAGAACAGTCTTGGTTCTAGTTCGCCAACAGTAAATCCGCAATAAGGACAGGCATAGTGTTCGCTAAACAACATTTCTTCTTCACCGATCACGTCAACCAGAGCATAGCCGTCTGCTAATCGCAGGGCCGCCTCTAAAGAATCAAATAGGCGAGAACGAATCCCTTCTTTCACAATGATCCGGTCGATGACGATCGCGATATCATGTTTTTTGTTTTTCTCCAGCTCAGGCACTTCACTTAAATCATAGATCTCACCATCGACTCGAACGCGGACGTATCCCTCTTTTTGGATTCGTTCGAATATTTTTTTATGTTGTCCTTTTTTCTTTACCACGATCGGTGCCAACACTTGGATCTTTGTGCGCTCAGGCAAAGCCATTACTTGATCTGCCATTTGATCTACTGATTGACTGGTAATCTCGATATGATCGTTGGGACAAATCGGATGTCCTACACGTGCAAACAACAAGCGTAAATAGTCATTGATTTCCGTCACAGTACCTACTGTCGACCGAGGATTTTTACTTGTTGTTTTCTGATCAATAGAAATCGCCGGACTCAATCCGTCGATGCTATCTACGTCCGGCTTATCCATTTGTCCTAAAAACTGACGAGCATAAGCAGAAAGGCTCTCTACGTATCTCCGCTGCCCTTCAGCGTACAGCGTATCAAATGCTAGGGAACTTTTTCCAGAACCGGACAAACCTGTAACGACCACGAATTTATCTCGTGGAATCGTTACATCTATATTTTTCAAGTTATGGGCACGTGCACCGTGAATCGTAATTTTATCGTTAGCCATGTTGTCCTCCTACTTTGAAGCTTGTAATTCTAAAATCATATCTCGCACATTAGCGGCTGTTTCAAAATCCAATGCTTTCGCCGCATCTTTCATTTCTTTTTCTAATTTCATCAATAACGTATCTTTTTCTTCTTTCGTCATTTCTTCATACGAGACTTGTACCGCTTCTTTTGTATCATCTTCCGATTCTTTCGTAATAGAAATCAAATCTCGGATTTCTTTAATGATCGTTTTTGGAACGATCCCATGTTCTTCATTGTACTTCTGCTGAATCGTACGGCGTCTTGATGTTTCATCCATCGCTAGACGCATAGAATCTGTTACTTTGTCTGCGTACATGATTACTTTACCTTCTTCATTCCGAGCAGCTCGTCCAATCGTTTGGACTAAGGAACGTTCACTACGTAAAAAGCCTTCTTTATCCGCATCCAAGATAGCAACAAGGGAAACTTCAGGTACGTCTAATCCTTCACGAAGCAAATTGATTCCAACTAACACATCAAATTCACCTAATCGAAGATCTCGAATGATTTCTGTTCGTTCCAGCGTTTTGATATCACTATGCAAATATTTGACTTTGATCCCTAATTCTTTGAAATAATCTGTGAGGTCTTCTGCCATTTTTTTCGTCAATGTCGTTACAAACACCCGCTGGTCTTTTTCGACTCGTTCATTTATTTCGCCTACTAAATCATCGATTTGTCCCATGATTGGACGGACTTCGATCACTGGGTCAAGCAGCCCTGTCGGACGGATGATTTGTTGGATAACGGTATCTGTTTGTTCATGTTCATATGGTCCTGGCGTCGCAGAGACATAAATGATCTGATTGACATGTTTTTCAAACTCTTCTAACCGAAGTGGCCGATTGTCTAAAGCAGATGGCAAACGAAAACCGTAATCTACTAGCATCTGTTTTCTCGCTCGGTCACCATTATACATTCCTCTGATTTGAGGCATGGTTACGTGCGATTCGTCCGCCACGATCAAAAAATCTTCAGGAAAGAAATCCAATAGCGTATAAGGCGGTTCACCTTCTTTACGTCCGTCCATATGCCGAGAATAATTTTCAATTCCCGACGTGTAGCCCATTTCTAACATCATTTCAATATCGTAATTGGTTCGCTGTTCTAAACGTTGAGCTTCCAGAAGTTTGTTTTCATTTCGCAAGACAGTTAAACGCTGTTCTAATTCCGCTTTGATATTCGCTACGGCATGCTCCATATGTTCATCGTTCGTCACAAAGTGAGTCGCCGGGAAGATTGCTACGTGTTCCGTTTCTCCTAAAACTTCACCTGTCAGTGCATTGACTTCTCGGATACGTTCGACCTCATCTCCAAAAAACTCCACACGTAAGGCACGTTCATCTCTTGAAGCCGGAAAAATCTCCACGACATCACCGCGCACTCGAAAACGACCGCGCTGAAAATCTATATCATTTCTTTCGAATTGGATACTGACTAAGTCACGAATCAGCTGATTGCGATCTAGTTCTGCTCCCTGTCGAATTGAAACTACTTGTTTTTGGTACTCAAAAGGCGAGCCTAATCCAAAAATACATGAAACGGATGCAATGACGATCACATCATTTCTTTCTAATAATGAACTAGTAGCCGAATGTCGTAATTTGTCGATCTCATCATTTACACTTGAATCTTTTTCGATATACGTATCGCTTGAAGGCACATAAGCTTCAGGCTGATAATAATCATAATAAGAAACAAAATATTCAACAGCATTGTTAGGGAAAAATTCCTTGAATTCCCCGTACAGCTGACCAGCCAATGTTTTGTTATGGGCAATAATCAGTGTTGGTTTATTCACTTTCTCAATAAGATTGGAAATCGTATATGTTTTCCCTGTTCCAGTCGCACCTAATAAGATTTGTGCTTTTTTCCCGCCGACTACGCCATCCACTAATTGGTTAATCGCTTCAGGCTGATCACCAGCCGGTTGGTATTTCGAGACAAGCTCAAAGTGTCGGGAGGTATCTCTCTCAATCATTCTTCGTCCTCCTTTTCATTCATTCCTTTTCATTTTACGACCAATAAAAAGAAAAGGAAAGCAAAGGCATTCCTTACTAAAAAATTATACCACACCGAACATACTTTCGCTACTTTTTTATCTTATTATACATGTTACGTTTTATAACATAAAATGTTAGAAACTCGCATTTTTTTCATTTTTTCGAGCTTACAGTCTTGTCTGATTCAGCACTTTTCGCCTATAATAATAAAATATTGGAAATTTAGGAGGTTGATTATGAAAAGAAAGCATTTATTTCACTCATTTGTTTTCTTAATGACAGGACTTGTGACACTTGCGTTTGGTCATGTTGCACAAGCTGACAACACTACAACGGCAGAGTCAAGCACAAGCGAGACAATGCAAAAAATAGAGCCCAAAAAAGACGTATACGTAATTGCCAGTGACTCTGCTTTTGCTCCATTTGAATTTCAAAACGCAAAGGGCGAGTACGAAGGCATCGATGTAAAATTGATGGAAAACATCGCCAAACTGCAAGGATTTAACATCCGAATGGACTACCGTGGTTTCTCTGCTGCTTTGCAAGCTTTGGAATCAGGACAAGCAGACGGAATGATTGCCGGAATGACTGTAACAGATGAACGAAAGAAAAGCTATGATTTTTCTGATTCTTACTTTGATAGCGGGATCCAATTAGCTGTCAAAAAAGGAGATACTTCGATCAAGTCTTATGAAGATTTGAAAGGAAAAACAGTCGGAGCAAAAGTTGGTACCGAAAGTGCTGAATTTTTAAGCGACCATGAATCTGAATATGGCTATTCTATCAAATATTTTGATGCTGCTGATCAATTGTACGACGGGTTAAAAGTTGGCGCAATCGATGCAATGATGGATGATTATCCGGTAATCGGTTATGCGATCAAACAAGGACAAGAATTGGAAACACCGATCAAAAAAGAATCTGGCGGAAAATATGCATTTGCCGTTAAAAAAGGACAAAATCCTGAGCTTCTTAATATGTTCAATGAAGGATTGAAAGAATTAAAAAGAACAGGCGAATACGATAAGATTATTAAAGAATATGTAGCGGATGGTTCAGAAACTTCCAGTGAGTCTTCCACTGCTGATGAATCAACATTTCTTGGACTTATCCAAAACAACTATCAAGCATTGTTGAAAGGACTTTGGAGAACAATTCTCCTAACTTTGATCTCCTTTGCTTTGGCTATAGTAATCGGTGTGATTTTTGGATTATTCAGTGTAGCACCAATACGCGCTCTTCGCACACTTGCTAGTATTTATGTCGATATCATCCGAGGAATTCCAATGATGGTTCTTGCGTTCTTTATTTTCTTTGGGTTGCCTGGTATCGTTGGATTTACGATTCCTGACTTCCTTGCTGGTGTTATCACCTTGACTCTTAACGCAAGTGCTTATATCGCAGAGATTGTTCGAGGCGGGATCAACGCCGTTCCTGTCGGACAAATGGAAGCTTCCAGAAGTTTAGGTCTTTCTTATAATCGGACAATGCAAAAAATCATTTTGCCGCAAGCGATACGCATCATGATCCCATCATTCGTCAATCAGTTCGTTATCTCATTAAAAGACACAACGATCATTTCCGCAATCGGTGTAGTCGAATTGCTGCAAACTGGTAAGATCATTGTTGCACGTACAACACAAAGTACGTATGTTTACTTGATCATTGCGATCATGTACTTGATTTTGATCACAGCATTGACAAAATTAGCAAAAGTTTTAGAAAAGAAGGTGAAGTAAGATGGCAGAAAAAATCTTAGTTGAGCATTTAGTCAAAAAATACGGCGATAACACAGTATTAAACGACATCAATGTATCCATCAACGAAGGAGATGTCGTCTGTATCATTGGCCCTTCAGGTTCAGGAAAAAGTACATTCTTGCGTTGCTTGAATCGTTTAGAAGAACCTTCTGACGGTGAAATTATTATTGACGGCGCCCACTTGATGGATAAAAGCACAGATATCAACTTGGTGAGACAACATATCGGAATGGTATTCCAACACTTTAACCTATTCCCTCATCTTTCTATTTTGGAAAACATCATTTTAGCACCGATGGACCTGAAGAAAGAATCTAGAGAAGAAGCAGAGAAAAAAGCAATCAAATTACTGCAGACAGTTGGTCTAGAAGATAAAAAAGATATGTATCCTGAAATGCTTTCTGGTGGACAAAAACAGCGTGTGGCTATTGCTCGTGCTCTAGCGATGAACCCTGACATCATGCTTTTTGATGAGCCTACTTCTGCACTCGATCCTGAAATGGTCGGTGATGTCTTGAACGTCATGAAAAAGTTAGCAGAACAAGGTATGACGATGGTTATCGTTACGCACGAAATGGGGTTCGCTAAAGAAGTGGCCAATCGCGTCATGTTCATTGACGACGGAAACTTTTTAGAAGACGGAACGCCTCAACAAATCTTTGAAAATCCGCAAAATGAACGGACAAAAGATTTCTTGAATAAAGTATTAAATATTTAATAAAAACCAAAAATGCACGGTCGCCATGAAGAGACCGTGTATTTTTATCTTCTTATTTTCTCACCTAATCGTATCAGCCGCATCGCTTGTTTTCCTGCACAAACAAGCAATCGCTCTACCTGTTCCATCGCATAAGAAAGTACCATCGGTTCATTGATGATATCAAGTACATAGTCGATACCACCCTCACTTAATTGAGCTTGATTTTTCTTCTCCATATTATGTAGTTGTGGGACAACTTTCTGACAACCAGCAATTGTGTCAAGAACGGATCAATCCTTTATTGGAGTTGCTCGAAAGGATCTTCTCTTATTACGGACAGGCTTTGTTCACTGTACATAGACAACAAATCATTATCCTAGTCAATCGGATTTCCAGAGCCTCATTGCTATCATTGCTTGATAAAATCCAGACAAAGTTTAATAAAATGTATCAGTTACAGCTAAACTTTGGAATTGGGTCGCTTTGTTATACAGAGCAAGAGACACCGCAATCTTTCCTTCATGCCCAACACGCTGTGAACGGATAACTTTCCATCAATCTGTGAACGAGATCCGCTTTTTTGAAGATTTAGACCTCGGGATCATTTTACCAGCAATCCCGTCAGATCAACGAACATTATATGTAAAACGTATTTTGAAAAGCCCGACAGAAGAAGAAGTACATTTGTTCAAGAAGACTTTGGCATGCTTCAGTAAAAATAACGGAAGCATCAAAAATTGCTCAGAAGAATTATTTATTCATAAAAACACCTTGCAATATCGATTGAACAAGTTCCATTCTCTCACTGGTTATACCCCTAGAAACTATGACGATTATCATATTCTAAAGCTGGCTTTTTTGTTGGTACAAACATGACAACTACAAAAAAACCAGGCGAACATATGATTGTTCGTCTGGTTTTTAATTATTAATGACTTAGCGTTTTTACTAGAAAAACTACTTCCGCTTTTTCCCGCCAAAAGCATCTTTAAACTTATCGAAGAAACCGTCTTCTTGCTGTTCTTCAACTTTGATGCCGCCAGCTTCAGCGAATGCACGTAATGCTTCTCTTTGTTGTTCATTTAGATTTTTCGGTGTGATCAGTTTTACTTTGACATGTTGGTCGCCTGTTGCACCACCACGTAACTTCGGAGCGCCTTTTCCACGTAAACGGAAGTTCGTACCTGTCTGTGTTCCAGCAGGGATCTTCAATTTCACATCTCCATGGACAGTTGGTACTTGGACTTCATCCCCCAAAGCTGCTTGTACAAAACTTAAAGGCAATTCATAGTAAATTTCAGAACCTTCACGATCAAAGATATCACTTTCTTCTACACGGAAGACCACATACAAATCACCAAATGGTCCGCCGTTTTCTCCAGCTTCTCCTTGACCAGCTAAACGCATTTGTTGTCCTTCTTCTACACCAGCTGGTACATTCACTTTAACTGAATGTGCTTTCTTCTCATGTCCTGAGCCATGACAGGTTGGACAAGGTTCTTTGATTTCTTTCCCTGTCCCATGACAAACATCACAAGTTTGACGGCTCATCACTCGTCCAAGTGGTGTTTGGCGTTCTACATTGATCGTACCTGCACCATGACATTTATGACAAGTAGTTGGTTGTGTGCCTGGTTTTGCACCGTTCCCACCACAAGTATGACAGATTTCTTCCCGATTATACTTGATTTCTTTTTCTACACCAAAAATCGCTTCTTCAAAAGACAAGTCGACCGTATATTGCAAATCAGCACCTTGACGAGGCGCATTTGGATCGACTGACCGACCGCCTCCTCCAAAGAAAGAGTCGAAGATATCTTCAAAACCACCGAAGCCGCCACCAGAGAAGCCGCCGAATCCACCAAATCCGCCACCAGCTCCACCAGCACCGTAATTTGGATCTGTGCCTGCATGCCCGTATTGGTCATATGCAGCGCGTTTTTGCGGGTCACTTAAAATCTCATATGCTTCTGATACTTCTTTGAATTTTTCTTCCGCATCAGGTTCTTTATTGATGTCAGGATGGTATTTTTTCGAAAGCTTACGATAAGCTTTCTTTATTTCATCTTCTGATGCTCCTTTTGAGAGCCCTAAGACTTCATAATAATCACGTTTTGTTGCCATAGGCTTTCCTCCTATTGGTTCTCATCATTTTCACGTCGCTTGTTATCATATCATATTTTGTTTGAAACAAAAACCGATACTTCAAACTATTTTTCAAAAGAAAAAGCCAAAGTAGCAACTTTGGCCTTCTCTCGAAATTCAGTGAACTGATTATTTATCGTCGCCATCGACTTCTTCAAAATCAGCATCAACGACATCATCTGCTCCGCCTTGAGCTGCTTCTGGGTTTTCTTGAGCTTGTTGTTGTGCCGCTTGTTCGTATAGTTTAACAGTCAAGTTTTGAACGATTTCGTTCAATGCATCGCGTTTAGTTTTCATTTCTTCGATGTTGTTTGCTTCAACAGCGGCTTTCAATTCATCGCGAGCTGTTTCTGCTTTTTTCACTTCTTCTTCGTCCACTTTGCCTTCTAATTCTTTCAATGTTTTGTCCACAGAAAATAGCAATGCATCTACATCATTACGTAGGTCAACTTCCTCTTTACGAGCTTTATCTGCTTCTGCATTTGCTTCTGCATCTTTTACCATACGTTCGATTTCTTCGTCTGTTAGACCTGAAGAAGATTTGATCGTGATTTTTTGTTCTTTTTGTGTACCTAGATCTTTCGCAGATACATTTACAATCCCGTTTTTATCAATATCGAATGTTACTTCGATTTGTGGAATACCACGAGGAGCTGCTGGAATATCTGTCAATTGGAATCTTCCTAGAGTTTTGTTGTCAGCAGCCATTGGGCGTTCACCTTGTAATACATGGATGTCTACTGCTGGTTGATTATCTGCCGCAGTTGAGAATACTTGTGATTTACTTGTTGGAATCGTTGTATTGCGGTCAATCAATTTAGTGAACACTCCACCCATTGTTTCGATACCTAATGACAATGGTGTAACGTCAAGTAAAACAACATCTTTCACATCACCAGTGATCACGCCACCTTGGATAGCAGCACCCATAGCAACTACTTCATCAGGGTTAACTGATTTGTTTGGTTCTTTTCCTGTTTCTTTACGTACTGCTTCTACAACTGCAGGGATACGAGTAGATCCACCGACTAAAATAACTTCGTCGATTTCTGATTGTGATAGACCTGCATCTTTTAGCGCTTGACGTACTGGTACTTTTGTACGTTCTACTAAGTCAGCTGTTAATTCATCAAATTTTGCACGTGTCAATGTCATTTCCAAATGCAATGGTCCAGATTCTCCTGCTGTGATAAATGGCAAGCTGATTTGTGTGCTTGATACGCCAGATAAATCTTTTTTCGCTTTTTCAGCAGCGTCTTTCAAGCGTTGTAAAGCCATTTTGTCTTGAGACAAGTCAATGCTGTTTTCTTTTTTGAATTCTGCTACCATGTAGTCGATGATTTTGTTATCAAAGTCGTCCCCACCTAGATGGTTGTCGCCAGCTGTTGACAATACATCAAAGACACCGTCTCCTAGTTCAAGGATAGATACGTCAAAAGTACCGCCACCAAGGTCGAATACTAAGATTTTTTCGTCGCGATCTGTTTTATCTAAACCATAGGCAAGAGCAGCTGCAGTTGGTTCATTGACGATGCGTTCTACTTCTAGACCAGCGATCTTACCAGCATCTTTTGTTGCTTGACGTTGTGCATCATTAAAGTAAGCTGGCACAGTGATAACTGCTTTTTCGACTTTTTCACCTAAATAGTCTTCTGCGAATCCTTTGATATATTGAAGGATCATTGCTGAGATTTCTTGTGGTGTATATGATTTACCTTCTACATCTACTTTGTAACCTGCTTCACCGATATGGCGTTTGATTGATGAAATCGTATTTGGGTTTGTCACAGCTTGACGTTTTGCAACTTCCCCTACTTGGATTTCTCCATTTTTGAATGATACAACAGAAGGTGTTGTACGGTTTCCTTCTGGGTTAGCGATGATTTTTGCTTCGTTTCCTTCCAATACTGCTACTGCAGAGTTAGTCGTACCTAAGTCAATACCGATAATTTTACTCATAATTAACGTCTCCTTCTTTAATTGAAAGTGTAAGTTTTATATCCGCACAATTATTGTGCAACAATGACCATAGTTGGTCTTAACACGCGATCATGTAATTTGTAGCCTTCTTGTAGTACTTCTACAATCGTATCGGCTGGTGTATCTTCAGTCGCTGGAACAGTTTGTACTGCTTGATGAAGATTAGGATCAAAGGCTTCTCCTTTAGCAGGGATTTTTTCAATTCCTTCTTCTTCCAGTGCGTTACGCAAACTTTCCAAGACCATTTCCACGCCTTTTTTCAAACCTGCCCCTTGATCATCTGACACTTCTGTGGCTAATGCACGTTCCAGGTTGTCAATTGATGGAAGTAATTTTTTGGCTAAATCTTGTGAACGGTATTTTTGTAATTGCTCACGCTCATTTTTTCCTCGATTTGCCATATTTGCGATTTCAGCACGAGCCCGCAAGTATTTATCTTCCATTTCTTCTAACTCAGCTTTTAATTTCGCTGTTTCGAATTCTTCCGCTTCAGCTTCTGAAATACCCGAATCTTCTGCAGCTTCGACATCGATTTCCGGTTCTGGCTGAGCATCTGTCATTTCTTTATCTAGTTCTTCTTGATTTTCTTTCACGATACAGTCTTCCTTTCATTATTCAGTCAGCTGTTTGATTGCTCTTACTAAGAAAGAGAGAACGATCAGCTGCAAATAGCTTCGTTATTCACATTACGAGTTTGACAAGTCAAGCGAACGGTAGTAATCAGCAAGTTTAGCTGCTAGTTCTCTTCGATAAACATCGACTAGACCGAACATCCGAGAATAAGGCATACTAGTAGGCCCTAACAAGGCTATTGTACCTCTTCCATGACCATCTATCTCGTAACTTGCTTGAATCATACTCATATTCTGCAATAAATCATTGCCTAATTCAGCACCAATCTTGATATGAATATTGCTATCCATCGGAGTGATCATTTGTGTAAGTCCGTCTGAGTCTTTCATAAAAGAAAACATCGATTTGAACTGATCAAGATCTTGACGGGGCTCATAATCCAAGAGATTCATTTGTCCACTGACATAAACCTTATCTTCAAAAACATGACCAAGAACGGTGTCAAATAACTGAGACATCCCTTCTGTCGTTTGGAAATATTTATGAAGAATCATCGGAATCTCCGTACGAAGTTTATGGTACACCGTCATCAGAGGATCTCCGACTAGACGGTCGTTTACAATCTGTACCATTTTTTCTAGTTCCTGACTTCCCATATATTCGGGAAGAGTGAAGACTTGGCTTTCTACATTCCCCATATCTGTTACGACGATAGCAATAATCTGTCGATTATTCAAGGGTACGATACGAAAGCCAGTCAGTCGGCGGTCTTTTATTTCAGGTCCCAATGAAAAAGTCGTATAGCTTGTCAGCTCAGATAATATCTCAGCAGATTGCTTAATAATCTCATTGATTTCATGAAATTCTCTGCCTAGAGACTGACGAATCAGCAGCAAATCATCTTCTGCTACGCGAGCAGGTTTTAACAAATGATCCACGTAATAACGATAGCCTAAAGCAGATGGAATCCGCCCAGAAGAAGAGTGAGTCTTCAACAGCAATCCTTCATCTTCTAATGCTTTCATATCATTGCGAATCGTTGCTGAGCTGGCCTTGACTCCCTCAGACATCAATGTTTTGGAACCAACGGGCACGCCACTACTCGTATAGTGTTGGATGATCAGACGTAAAATGTCGTTTTGTCGCTTTGTTAACATCTTCCTCACCTCTCATTAGCACTCATATATTCTAAGTGCTAATCCACTTATAAATATAGCAAGAAGCCCTTCTCCTGTCAAGAGAAAGACTCCATTTTTTAGCACTCTAAACACAAGAGTGCTAATTCTAAATAATTGATGTAAATCCAGTTATATCAACGTTTCAATAGTCCTTTATTGTATTTTTGAACTTTTTTTATTTAAATTCAGATAAAAAACAAATATTCTTTAAACTATTTTTCAAACAAAAAGCGCTCAAACACATTGTTCCCCAAAAAGGTCCCTCTTGGTGTCAAATAAACACGGTCTTCTTCATTAACAAGTAACCCTTCTTGCTCTAATTCCCTTAGCACATCACCGTACACCGATTCAATTGTTTTTTGATAGCGATCATAGAAATGTTTTTTAGTAATCCCTGTTTTTTTTCTTAGTCCTAAGAACATTTCTTCTTCTATTTGATTTTTTCGTGTCAATTTTTCTTCTTCCAATACCGGGCGTTCATTTGCTCGTAATGGGCGTAAATAGTGTTGGATTGGTCCTTTGTTGCGGTAACGAATATCTCCAAGATAACCGCTAGCACCAGCTCCAAACCCAAAATAGCGGTCATTGTTCCAGTACATGAGGTTATGTTGAGATTCATGTCCGGAGAGCCCAAAGTTACTTATTTCATATTGGTGACGTCCATGCTTTTCCATTGCTTCAATCGTCTCTTCAAACATTCTGGTTTCCGTTTCCTGATCAGGCAGTTCGAGTCTACCTTGTCGTACCCAGTTCATGAACATTGTTTTGTTTTCAAGGATCAATGAGTACAAAGAATAATGAGGCAGATCCAAAGCCAAAGCTTTTTCCAAAGTATCCCGATATCCTTCTAGTGTTTGTCCCGGTAATGCATAAATCAAATCGATGCTTACATTGGTAAAATTTTCTGCTTCTAAAAATTGCATTGTTTGATACACATCTTCTGCAGTATGTTTACGTCCAATTTTTTTCAATAAGCGATTGTCAAATGTCTGCACTCCCATGGATAAACGATTGACGCCATAGTTTTTCATCACTTGAAGTTTTTCACGGGTCAAATCACCAGGATTCGCTTCTACAGTAAACTCATTACCATTTTGAAAAGGCAGGATCTCTCTAGCACCTGATAATAGTCGATCAAGTTGTTTAGCAGATAAAGAAGTTGGTGTTCCGCCTCCTACATAAAGTGTTTCCAAATTCGCTGTAGGATGACTTTCCAGCATTATTTTCATTTCATTCAGCAGCATTTCCACATACTCATCTACTGGCTGCCCTTCTAAAAAAACTTTATTAAAGTCACAGTAATAGCAGATATGCTCGCAAAATGGGATATGAATGTACGCAGAAACCTTGTTTTCTGCGGGATTTATTGTTTCTATCATTGAAATTCTTTCTCCTTACGTCGAAAAGTCGTGCCTGTTTTCGACCTTCTTAAAATCGCGTTCAAGCACCAACTCATTGAAATAAGCCGCATATTTAGAATCAAGGAAACCTAGCTCTAAAAATGCTTGCTTATTGTCATCGGAGCTACACGGTGCTTTTACAGCCTCTCGATAAACGGTAATCGCAAAGCTGACCTTCGGCATTAACTCAAAATCTGCAAAAATATGAAAAGCTATTTTCACAGATTCCTCCTTAAGTGCTCAGGTCACAACGCTTTGCTTACAACCTCTCATATACGCATACTAAACGTATTTGGCGAACAAATCCACTAAAAAATCCAAGAATCGACTTCTTGGATGATTTTTTCTTTCATTAAACTGGTTACCTAGTTATATATTTCTAGGGTTGTTTTCATGTCTGAGTGCCCGATATGATTTATTTTTCGTTTCTATAATTACTTTTTGCCTTCCAGTTTCTTTTAATATTGTACTCAAGCAAGTGGGAATTGGTTCTTTTGTCATCCATGTATGCAAAATGTTATAATGCTGGTAAACAAAAATGATTACCTGTCATTTTTATTTAGTTCGTATTTAATTAAGTTGACTGTCTGTATACTCTGTCTAAAACTTAAGAATTGTTGTTTTCGCTGTCGCTATCCAAATTTAATGAATGTCTGTATGTTAAAACTGTTGTCCTTGTCATAGATAGTAAAGGAGAGCTTGAAAATGAAAACTGCGATTACGTTTCTATTAGAGGAATATGCCGATTGGGAAGAGGCTTATATTACTAGCACACTAAACCAAAATGAGAAATGGCAAAACAAAACTGCTTCTATCCAATCAGAGGTCACTTCCATTGGAGGATTAAAAACAAAAATCGATTACTTAATCGAACAAATACCTGAAAAAGTTGACCTTTTTATTATGATCGGTGGCAATTCATGGGACATAAAAAATCATCATTTATATCAAATAATCGATAAATTGTTAAAAACAGACGTACCAGTAGCTGCTATTTGTGGGGCAGTTGATTATTTAGCTCAGAGCGGATTATTGCAAGGTTACAAACACACCGGAAATGCGCAATTTTCTTGGTTAGAATCGGAAAATTATCAGAATAAAGAAGATTTTATAGAACAACAAGCTGTGAAAGATCGTAATTTGATTACTGCGAATGGAACAGCTCCTATAGAATTCACAGACTTGATTCTTCAAGCAGTCCATTTTGAAACAGAAGAAATAAGACAAAAAACGATTCGTCTATACAAACTCGGATTCTATGATTACTATAAAAAGTACGGAGATCCTTTCTCCTAATCATTCTCTTCAATTAAATACTCCTTATCAATAGTGTGACAAGTAATTTTACTGATGATTATTTGTCACACTTTTTCTGACATTTATCAAAGAAGATACACTCTATTTATATTCATAGACAAGGTTTTACGGATTCAAAAATTCAGGATTATGCTATACTGGTATTAAAAAAATAATGAGGTATTTTATATGAAAAAGTTAGGTTTTATTTTATTGTTGGTCTCTTTATTCCTTGTAGGATGTACGTCTCCTAGTAAAGAAAATAGTGATCCATCTGCGACCACAGACAAAAGTTCAATCAGGCAAACCAGTTCAGCTGAAAAATCAAGTACTCAGAAATCAGCTTCTACTGAAACGAATACATCTTCAACAAGCAGTAAAGTCTCAGAACCCAATACTTCTTCTACATCTAGTAGTACAGTTGAGACAAATATTTCTTCTTCAACAATAGACACAACCTCCTCACAGTCTTCTCAGTCAATAGATCCGTTAGCAGGATATTCTGATCTACAAATTGAGTACGCACGTGTTTGGCTAGCTATTAGAGGTAATACTTTTAGAGATACATCGGGTGATTTCGAATTACATGTTATTCATTATCCTGCAGGAACACCTATCGCCCCTTATGATGCAGGGAGTGCAGTCTATCCGAAAGATGTGGTTATGCTCACTGGGAAATACAGTTACCAGGGAGTTTTAGTGTATTCAAGTAACCATGACGGGACAATCACTAGTTATCCAGTTCCTTCACATTGGCAAATGCCTGCAGATCAAACATCTTATCCAGCGTTCATTAGAGAAACAACTCAAGAAATCATTGATAATGCATCTGTAGTAGCTATTCCTACAGGAAATCCAAATGATGTGAAACAGCTGATCAATGTGATAGTTATGGATAATTAAAATTTCTAATAGATCATACAAAAAGAAGCTGGCAAAATACTGTCAGCTTCTTTCATTTTCTTTTCTATTTAGATTTGTTGGTCTTTGATAAACTCCAAGGCAGGAAAAAATTTTTTAAATAAACGTTTGCAAAACAGTCGCTTTTCTATCTTCTACCGCTACTTCTGCATAGGCACCATTAATCAATGTCAGTTGTGGCGGTACATGACCACAATCAATATCATACAAGATCGGTAGTTTTAATTCCTTTGACAGATCTTCGTATACATCCTTCATTTTATAATCTAACAAATCCTCTGCCGCACTTCTACCGAACATGATCCCCGAGCTGCCATCAAACCAGCCTGCCAGTTTCATCTGAACAAGTGATCTTCTTAAATCAACTGACGATAGCTCACAGTTTTCTAGAAACCACAAGATCGGCTTTCCATCATTATACTTTCTTTTAAAAGATTGGACATCTCCATAAGGGGTACCGATTAAATGCCTGATCGTATCAATACAGCCACCTAATAATCGTCCCTTCATCCTTACTGCATCTCCGCTGATTGATTGCCAATTTGTTGGTTCAGTGAGATGGAAAACAGAAGATGATGAATGCTCATGGGGCCACACTTTTTGATACTTTTCAGAAGATTGCTGTAGAATCGATTCTCCTTCTCTTGTTTTCAGTACACTTTCCCACATTGCTGTCGTTTCATCCAAGTACTCTCCTCTTAAATCAATAAGGTTAGTTCCATGTGCAGTGGCTATCCCTGTTTTTAATGTGACAGCAAGTAGCAACGTACTAATATCTGAATAACCTACTATCCATTTTGGTTGTAGAGCATCAAAATCGACAAAATCGAGAATCTCAATCAATAATTCTCCTCCCCAAGGCGGAAAGATCATTTGGATATTTTCATCTTGCATCATTTGATTGAATTCATCTGCTCGTTTTCTTGCTGGACCTGATTTTTCCTTATCTTGCGTCCAAAGCGTCTTTCCAGTAACTACTTGGAAAGATTTTTCTTCCATTCTCTTTAAAGCTGATTCGAGTAACGAATGGTGTTCCTCTGATACGCCTGAGGATGGTGCAGTAACCCCAATCGTTGCATTTCTTTCTAATAATGGATAACTTATCATGTTGCTTCACCTCCAAGTATGCACTATTTTACTTGGTTAATTGTTTTTTTCGTTTGCCGGCATCAAAAATATCGGCATCTCAAGTAGCTGGATGATTTTGTTTAAGTCAACCGTTTGGATGACCATCGTTTGATCTGGTCTACCTGGTGCAAAAACAAGTTTTTCATTTGATAAGAGCTCTTCATCAATAATAATCGGAATCTGTTTTTCATAACCAAACGGAGAAACAGCGCCCTGCTTTTGTCCCGTTTGTTCTTCCATGCGTTCTGATGAAACAATAGAAAGCCTTTTACCGACGATCTTCCCTAATGCTTTGAAATCCGTTTGTTTCGTAGTAAAAGTCAGATATACGTAGTTATTATCTTTTTTATCTTTTAAGAATAAGCTTTTGGTCTCTGTACCTGTAAATCCTTGTTCTTTCTTTATTACCAAAGCATCTTCATTTGTATAAATGGCTCGATGATGATACAACTCAAAATATATATTTTCGTGTAAGAATTTCTTTGCCAAGTCAATCATTTTTATGTCTCTTTTCTATTTTATTATTTGAGACATCTTATCATATAAATATAGCGGTTACAACATTACTTGTGTTTTGTTCGTTTTTTATACATAACTATTGTTTTTCTGGTAAAATAAATCAAACCACTTAATGGAGGCGTTTTAGAATGGAAAAATTTCAGCCGATCATCAATCAGATCAAAGAAAAAGAACATCAACAAAAGATCAAAGACCTTTTTGCTAAGATAACAGAAACGTATCCCCAGCTAGACACAACTGTAAAATGGAACCAACCTATGTTTACTGACCATGGTACCTTTATTATTGCATTTAGTTTTGCTAAAAATCATTTTTCTATCGCACCGGAAAAAGCAGCGATTCGTGCCCTTGAAAAAAATATCCAAGAAGCAGGCTACGTATATACGGATAACGTCATCAAAGTTCCTTGGAAAAGTGTAATCAACTGGGAATTGATTGAACAATTGATTTCATTTAATATTGAAGATAAAAAAGGTCATGATAAATTTTGGCGATAAAGCTTTATACGAATAAACCTTTTACTGGCGAGGAAACTATTCATCATCTTATACAGGTTTTGTTCAATCCTATCCTTTTTATCATCCCTGGTTAAACACTTAATTGACAAAGTATCTGCTATTTTTATAAGGAGTCTTTCTTGTGCTGAAAAAAATCACTGATTGAATGGCTTTGAATTTTCCACTTAGTAAAATTATTTTTTCAGCAATTTTCCTGCAAAACTTTTGAATAAGGAAAAAATACGAGAAAATATCAGTGATCTTTCATAATACTGCCCATTATTTTCAGGTATATTTAAATATAATATCACTTTAGGAGAGAACGAATTTCTTTAGAGAAATAAAAGTTAGAATTTTCTGACTTGATTTTTACAATGACCTTAATTAAAATCGTTCTTTCTACATTTCGTGATTAAGCAAATATCAACTAAGTCAGTAGAACCATTCACATAGGAGGGTGAACATTGAAAGATTTTTACTCAGTAAATGAATTAGCCGAACAATTAGGTGTTACTACACGTTCTATCAGAAATTATCTTCATGAAGGAAAACTAAAAGGAACAAAGGTTGGCGGGCAATGGAAATTTTCTGAACGTAATCTTTTTGAGTTCCTATACGGAGACCAAGCAGAGGAAGCAGCAAAAGAAATGCAGCGATTCATGCTAAATGCACCAATCACGATGCGTTTCAACCTTCAATATCGTGATTTTACAGCAATCAATCAATTCCGAGAACAATTAGTCCAGTACCATAACGATGTTTACGCAAATAAAAAAGACCGTCTTTTACAATACGATCTTTATAAAGACAATCATGCGGAGATACTAATCGGTGGTAACTTCAATTATGTCGTAAACTTTAGTCAATGGATCAATGAAAAATTATTGATCCAGACAGATATTTCCCTTGTATCTTAAACAATTAAAAAGCGCTAGAAATTCCAGAGATGTTGGAAATTCTAGCGCTATTTTTTTATAAGTACTTACTGTTTGGTTCAAACAAATATTTTTTTAATAAATGAGATTTTACCATCTTTATCCTCAAATAAAGACCGTGACCATGCTTCCTACTACGATCAGCAATAATCCGATAATCGTTAATTTTTTTTCTTTTGGTGTCTTATTTTCATGCAGGATGTACATACCGCCTAATGTAGAGATAACTACGTTTAGCTGTGTAATGATATATGCAGTAGCAACCCCATTTTCATTTGCTGAAAAAATATAAGCCAATGCTGACACACTAAAGATGGCTCCAACGATCGTTGCTTTCCAACTCTTGTCTTCAGAAAATGCGGTTGGTTTACGGAAAATCACATAAATCACTGCCCCTAAAAAGACACCGATCATTTGCGGAAAGAAAATGGAAAGTCCGCTTGCATCAACTAGTTTAGGCAATGCACTGTATACCCAATAACCAATACTTGTTGATGCTAATAGACTAATTCCTTTTGTGATACCGCCTTTTTTTCCAGGATCATCACTGATTGCCGTTAAAGCAGAACCAAATACAAGAAGAATGATTGCTGCTGCTCCAATGATTTTCCCCATACTTCCAGACCATTCTCCAAAAGCGAAGACACCAATCAACGAGGTTCCGACTAACTGTAATGCAGTCGAAATTGGCATCGTTTTAGAAACACCAATCAAGTTGAAAGATGTATACTGTCCTGTTTGTCCAATAACCCAAAATGCACCAGAAAGTAAACTAATCAAAAATGTCGTCACTGAAATACCAGCTGGAGAAGCGAATAATTGAATGAGTAAGCCGACAAGCACCGCTCCAATACCAGTTCCTAATATCTCATTTGTTGGTCTGCCACCAATCTTTTTCAAAATCAGTGGCTGGATCCCCCAGCCAACTGCCGGGATCAATGCAATCAATAAACCCATTTTTATTCACCCTTATCCTTTTCCACCTTGGAAAGAAGGATATAAAGTCATCCCACCATCTGCAAATAGTGTAATACCTGTAACATAACTGGATTCGTCTGAAGCCAACCATGCAGCTGTCGCTGCTATTTCTTTTGGTTCACCTACGCGTCCTAGTGGGATCATACTTTCCAAGAGTTCTTTTTGTTCAGGATCATCAAATTTTGCCGCATTAATAGGTGTACGGATAGCACCAGGGCCTATACTATTGATTCTGATTCCCTTCGGTGCATACTCCATTGCTACCGTTTCGGTAAATAATTTTACCCCGCCTTTTGAAGCAGCGTAATGAGCAAAAGTTGGCCATGGGATCTGTTCATGAACAGAAGACATATTGATGATATTTCCTTTTTTATTATTCTCTGTAAAGTAATTTAAAGCCGCTTTCGTTCCGATAAAAACGCCAGTCAAATTGACTTTTAACACTCTTTCCCAATCTTCAAGGCTAAGTTCATGGGTTGGATGCTGATTTTCCATCCCAGCATTATTAACCCAAACGTCCAGTGTCCCAAAATTTTCTAAAGCCGTATCAAGTAAACGCTGTATTCCTTTTTCAGAACTGACATCTGCTTGTACAGAGACTGCTTTTCCGCCTGCCTCTTCGATTGCTTTGACTGCTTTTTCTGCTCCTTCTTTATCCGAGTTATAGTTGACAACTACATTCATTTTTTCTTTCCCGAATCGTTGAGCAATCGCTGTTCCAATCCCCTTTGAGCCACCAGTTACTACTGCGACTTTGTTTTCTAATTCCTTGTACATAGTACCCACTCCTTTTTCATACCTAAACCTGTTATTACGGATAACTTTTATTTCCGTCTTAAAGTGAGTGTACACCAAGATATATAGTCTAAAGCAAATGATACGCTCTGGCAATCGTTTTCATGAATTGCTAGTGTCCTTTTATTTCTATAAAGAAAGAGGTTGTGACAGAAGTGGTCAGCTTCAAGAAATTTCGGCTTATTTCCGAAGAAGCTACTTCTGAAAAACCATTTATTTGGAAAAAAAGGCTGTGACAAGACTTTTGTCGCAGCCCCTTTCCTGGGCTTATTTATCACCCATTTTATTGTAATTGCTAGTTATACATAAACAAGAGATTTTATGCATAATGTTTTATTGCTGAGAAAAATATTCAGCTGTTGCTTGTTCATCCTCTTTGAGTTGTTCAATCAATTCCTCTACACTAGAAAATTTCACTTGATCTCTTAAAAATTGATTCCAGCGTACTGCGACATGTTCACCATAGATATCTTGATTAAAGTCCAAAATATACAATTCTACAGTCAGCTCCCGTCCTTCACCGAATGTATCATTATGTCCAATTGAACCCATGGCTGGATACCAAGTTTCCCCAATTTTTATTTCCGATACATAAACACCTTCTTTAGGCAAATGAACTGTGCTCTTTACTTTGACATTTGCTGTAGGGAATCCTAGTAGTCTGCCTCGTGCATCGCCATGGACAACTACCCCTTCTACCTCATATGTGCAACCTAATAGTTTTGCTGCTTCTTTTACTTGTCCGCTGTCTAGTAATCCTCGAATACGGGTAGAGCTGATTTTTTCACCTTGTTCTTCTTCTTTAGAAACTGTGACGATTTTGAATCTTCCTTTGGCATATTCAGGAAAATGAGCGACATCTGCAATGTCTTTTGGTCCATACGTATAATCAAAACCGGAAACAGCATATTTTGCATGTAACCCTACGATGTATTGATCAACAAATTCCTGCGGTGCTAAATGAGCAAAAGAAGAAGTAAAATCAACTTCATATAAATAATCTATACCCAAAGCGGCCATTTTTTCTTCTTTTTGCTTAAGGCTAGTCAAATATTTCACGCTGCTAGGATCGATCTTTTTAAAGACAATAGATGGATGCTGATTGAAAGTCATCAATGCTAATTTCAATCCTTCTTTTTGTGCAATTTCCATACCTGTCTTTATGACTTTCTGGTGTCCGATATGCACGCCGTCGAAAAATCCCAGCACTAAAACGACATCGTCTTCTGGAATTTGTTCTGATTGGTAAGGATGTCTGATCTTGATGATATTCATTCGTTATTCCTCATTTCTCAATACTTTACTAGGTTTTAATTTGTTTTTTTCTTTCGGGTTTGGCTGATAGATACTGACAACTTTTCCTTTATAAAACAAAGCAATTTCTTCTGACGGCATTTCTGGGAGCGCAAATACAGTATAATTAAGTCTCATACCGTTTTTTACTTTCTGCCATACTTTATCAGTAATATCTACTCGTTTGAACCGTTCCACTCCTTTTTCTATTGGCAGCAAACAATCATCGATTGTCCCATTTTTCACAGCTTGAGCTACTTCTTCTAATGTCAGAGCATCCTTCTGGGACATACCGGCACTTGCTGTTCGGGTCAGATCAGACATGTGCGCAGGGTAACCAAGTTTCTTGCCTGTATCTACAGCTAATGTGCGGACATAGGTTCCTTTCCCGCATTCTACTTCGAAGCGCCAAGAAATGGTTCCTGTCACTTCGTCTCTTGTCAATTCACTTGTCCGGATAAAACGGTAAATCTGAGCCTTTCTAACAGGCCGCTCCACTGTTTCATTATTGCGGGCATATTCATATAACCGCTTACCGTTGACTTTTACCGCTGAGTACATTGGTGGTATCTGGGTGATCTCACCAATAAATGAAGCCATCACTTCATCTATTTTTTCTTCAGATAAAGACATATCTACTGGTTTTGTTTCTACCCGTTCTCCGGATCGATCTTCCGTCGTTGTACTGAAACCTAGAGTTATCTCGCCTACATAGATTTTCCCAGAATCTGTCAAATATTCGATAACTTTTGTGGCTTTTCCAATACAAATGGGCAACACACCGTCTACGTCTGGGTCAAGCGTACCCCCATGTCCGATTTTTTTCGTATGTAAGATTTTTCTTAATTTGAATACGCAATCATGACTTGTCATTCCGCGTTCTTTCCATAAAGGTAATAACCCGTCCATGTCTTTTCTCCATTTCATTTTTGATTTAACTGAATTATTATAACACATTGCATCAATTACTGACGAATTTGACATCATAATGAACGGTTTTTATTTTTCGGCAATAAAAACGTAACAAAATTCATGCTCACGTAAATAGAAATCATGTTATGCTTTTTTAAAGGAGGGAATAGAATGGAAGATTTTTTCTTTGCACCATTTGATTGGATTTATGGGTGGCTTACAGGTAAATAGTTTGGTTTTCACTTCCCAAAAACGAAAAAAAAGACTGGCCATTCTTCCAGTCTTTTTTCCGTTTTTTTTATTTATTTTTTCAGTTTCTTAATCAATGTAAAAAATTCTGTTTTGCGGGATCGATTTTATCATTTTATTGGTCAAGTTTTTTCCATTTCCAATCCAATACTTCTGGCAGATCAATACCATTTTCACGAATATAGTTTTGATGTTCTTGTAATTTCTGATCCATTTTTTTCGCAAAATCTTCTGCTTGACTTCCTTTGATTTTTAAAGCTGCGTCTTTTGCCAAATGATAACGATCAAGTTCATTTACTACACGCATGTCAAATGGTGTCGTGATATCTCCATTTTCTTTGTAGCCATGAATCATTAAATGATGGTTATGACGATCAAAGAAAATCGTGCGGACCAATGTTTCATAACCGTGGAAAGCAAATAAGATCGGTTTGTCTTTTGTAAAATATTGATCAAATTCTTCATCGCTCAACCCACGCGGATCTTGACTTGGATGACGTAATTTCAATAAATCTACGACATTGATGAACCGAATTTTTAGTTTTGGGAATTCTTCCAGCAGCAAAGTTACAGCTGCTAATGCTTCTAAGTTAGATTCCGTTCCTGCAGCAGCAATGACCAATTCAGGTTCCTCCTCTTTTGCTGTCGAAGCCCAATCAATGATTTTCAAGCCTTCATTCACTAAGACGGCTGCTTCTTCTGCTGAGTAAAATTGAGCACGCGGATGTTTGGAAGAGATGATCAAATTGATTTTTTCTGACGAGCGGAATGCTTTATCCATGACTGCGAGCAATGTATTTGCATCCGCAGGCAGATATTCACGGATGAACTCCGCCTTCTTTTCTGCCAAATGTGTCAATATTCCTGGATCTTGGTGGCTATATCCATTGTGATCTTGCTGGAAGACTGTTGAGCTTGCAATGAGATTCAGCGAAGGATAATCCTTTCGCCAAGAAAGGTCATGTGATTTCCGCATCCATTTGAAGTGCTGAGTCAACATAGAGTCAACCACTCGCAAGAATGATTCGTAACTTGCAAAAAAACCATGCCGTCCAGTCAGAACGTACCCTTCTAAGAACCCTTCATCTTGGTGTTCCGATAATTGACTGTCGATGACGCGACCAGATGGCGAAAGCCATTCATCATTTTCTGATTCGATTTTTTCCATCCATTGGCGATTTGTCGTTTTGAAAACTTGATTCAATCGGTTTGATTTTGTTTCATCTGGTCCAAATATACGGAAATTTTCTGGATTTTTCTCAATGATCTCGCGAACGAATTTACCAAGTTCGGTCATATCTTCTGCTTTAACGGAGCCTGGTTTTTCAAATTGCAAAGTATATTTTTTCCAATCTGGCATAATAAGCGGTCTTGGATCGATTCCACCATTGGTGATAGGATTTTTTGCCATTCTTTGGTCACCAGTAGGCGCGATTTCTCTGATTTCTTCTAAAATACGTCCTTGTGCATCAAATAATTTTTCTGGTTCATAGGATTTCAGCCAACGGAGTAAAGCATCTGCATGATCCATATGTTCTTGATCTACAGGAATCGGTACTTGGTGTGCTCGGAAGGTGCCTTCAATTGGTTCCCCGTCCCATTCTTTTGGACCGGTCCATCCTTTTGGTGTGCGTACGATCAATACTGGCCATTTTGGCATCACGACATCTGTTGCTGTCTTCAGGCGAGCTTCTTTTTGGATGGATTTAATTTTCTCGATTGCTTGATCCATTTTTTCAGCCATAACAGGATTTAATTTTTCTGAATCATTTCCTTCAATAAAGAAAGGTTCCCAGCCAAGTCCGTTAAAGTAATTTGCTAATTCTCCATCTGATTTACGTGCCAAGATCGTTGGGTTGGCTATTTTTGCACCATTTAAATGAAGGATCGGTAAAACAGCTCCATCTATCACTGGATTGATAAAGACATTTGAGAACCAGCTTCCAGCTAAAGGACCGGTTTCTGCTTCACCATCACCAATCACGACAGCAGAGATTACTTCAGGATTGTCTAATACAGCTCCTACTGCATGTGAAAGAGAGTATCCAAGCTCTCCGCCTTCATGGATAGAACCTGGTGTTTCTGGTGCTGCATGAGAAGCAATGCCTCCAGGAAATGAAAATCGTTTGAATAATTTTTGCATTCCTGTCTCATCTTCCGTTACTTCTGGATAGATCTCTGTGTAACTTCCATCTAAATAAGCATTCGATACCATGACTTGTCCGCCGTGTCCTGGCCCTTCAATATAAAACATGTTCAAATCATATTTATTGATGACTCGGTTCAAATGGACATAAATAAAATTTTGGCCAGGAATCGTTCCCCAATGACCGATTGGATGTTTTTTGACATCTTCTGGTTTCAATGTACGTCTCAGTAAGGGGTTATCTTTAAGATAAAGTTGCCCAACAGAAAGATAATTAGCAGCACGCCACCAAGCCGTCATTTTATCAAAGTATTCTTTACTAGAATAATCCATACATAACACTCCTTTTCATTATTACTCTTATTCTAGCGCAGATACTCCCAATTGAAACCTAATAAGTACTTCTGTTCATTTGTTTGGATTTTATATCTAGCCAAATGAACAGGTATAAAAAACCACGAAATTTTTCCTTTCGCTGACGTTTTTTACATTGATCCAAAAAACTTGTCGTTATCACAATGGCTGTTCCGCAGTTCATTTCGCTCCTCATCATGCATAATTTGCTGAATGACGCTGGGCCAGTTAACACATTGTTAGAAAACTGGGGCTGGATCGAGCAATTCCTTTCCTGATTGATCCGTTTTATGTAAAAGTCTCTGTTATCTTTGTCAATATGTGAATTGGTATCCCAGCTACTATGCTAATTTCTACAGGGATTATCCAAAATTTGGATCGTGACCAAATCGAAGCGGCGTAATCGGAAATATCAATAACTTCAACGTGGTTTTTCTTTTAACTGTCGGCGGACCGACAAACTCAAACTTTTATGGTGCAGGTTCCACTGATCTTCTAGTTACTTGGCTATACCTGACTGTCACTAAAATAGATTACAATCTAGCTTCCGTTATCGGTATCTTGATCTTTATCTATATGCAAAAATTTATATACTACTAGAAAAAAGAAAGTCGAATTTTTTACTTTTCTTTTTCTCTTTTTTGGTTAGCTGACACGCCGCAAGACTAAAGTCATGGAACTCTTAGGTAATACGTCTTAATGAAAACAAAAAAATCCCGCAACCCCTGATTTCACAGGATTTGCGGGATTTTTTGATTAGTCTTTGTTCAAGTCGCGAAGCAATTCATCGATATGGTTGCCATAGACAACTGATTCATCAAGTTCAAAGAACAATTCAGGTGTCTTATAAATACTTAGATTGTGCCCTAATTCTCGACGAATCAATCCTGATGCTTTATTCAATCCATCTTGTGCTTTTTTCTTATCTGATGCTAAGTCAGATAAAATGCTGTAATAGATCGTTGCTTGCTGTAAGTCCCCCGTAACTTTCACATCTGTGATCGTTACGTTCTCCACACGAGGGTCACGGACCTTTTTGCGCAAAATATCATTGACTTCTTTTAAGATTTCTTGACCGACTCGGCGATCACGGTAGTTAGCCATAATGATTGGCCTCCTTTTATCAGTTTTTAGTCATTTTTGACTTCTTCCATGATAAATCCTTCAATTACGTCATCTACTTTGATATCATTGAATTTTTCAATCATTGCACCACATTCATAACCCATTTTGACTTCTTTCACGTCATCTTTGAATCGTTTCAGACTTGCAAGTTGTCCTTCATAGATTACGATTCCGTCACGGATTACACGGACACCGCTATCTCTACGAATATATCCTTCTGTTACATAGGCACCTGCAATCGTACCAACTTTAGAAACTTTGAAGGTTTCACGAACGATCATTTGACCAGTGATTTTTTCTTCAAATTCAGGGTCTAGCATCCCTTTCATCGCAGTTTCGATTTCTTCGATGGCTTTATAGATGATACGGTGAAGACGAATATCGACTTCTTCAGTATCAGCTTGCACTTTTGCCTGCGGTGTAGGACGAACGTTGAAACCGATGATAATAGCGTTGCTGGCTGCTGCTAAGGTTACATCACTTTCATTGATTGCTCCGACAGCTGAATGGACGATTTTTACACGGACACCTTCCACATCAATCTTCTTCAATGATGCAGCCAGTGCTTCTGCTGAACCTTGTACATCTGCTTTGATGATTACGTTAACTTCTTTCAATTCGCCTTCTTTCAGGCTTTCAAATAAGTTATCCAAAGTCACACGGCTTGTGGCAGCACGGTTTTCCAATAATGCACGTTTGGCGCGTTCTTCACCCGCTGCACGTGCTGTCTTTTCGTCTTCGAAGACTACGAAACGGTCACCTGCTTGAGGTACATCATTCAAGCCAGTGATTTCTACTGGCGTTGCAGGTCCTGCTTCTTTATCGCGACGGCCAAGATCGTTTGTCATTACACGGACACGTCCGTAAGTATTACCGACAACGATTGGGTCACCAACGTGAAGTGTTCCTTCTTGGACAAGTAAGGTTGACACAGGACCTTTACCTTTATCAAGACGTGCTTCGATTACTGTTCCGATTGCGCGTTGTGTTGGATCTGCTTTTAAATCTTCTACTTCTGCGACTAACAGGATCATTTCCAGCAATTCTTCGATGTTTTGGCCGAATTTCGCTGAGATCTCAACAAAAATCGTTTCTCCACCCCATGCTTCAGGAATTAATTCATACTCACTTAATTCTTGCATAACATGCTGAGGATTTGCACCTGGTTTATCAATTTTATTTACAGCGACGATGATTGGAACGCCTGCAGCTTTGGCATGGTTGATTGCTTCAACTGTTTGTGGCATGACGCCATCATCTGCAGCAACAACTAAGATCGTGATATCTGTGATACTTGCTCCACGTGCACGCATACTTGTAAAGGCCGCATGTCCTGGTGTATCCAAGAAAGTGATTGGTTTACCATCAATATCGATCTGGTAGGCACCGATATGCTGCGTGATTCCGCCTGCTTCTCCGCTTGTTACACGTGAATGGCGCAATGTATCCAATAAGGTTGTTTTCCCGTGGTCTACGTGTCCCATAATCGTTACTACTGGCGGACGTGAGACTAATTTATCTGGATCGACTTCTTCTGCCTCGAAGAATTTATCGATATCAGCAATGTCAACTTGGACTTTTTCTTGTGGTTCCATGCCATAGTCCGTCGCTAACAGTTCAATCGTATCTTTATCCAGTGCTTGGTTTTGATTGACCATGACACCAAGCATAAATAATTTTTTAATGATTTCTGCTGGCTCACGATGAATTTTTTTCGCAATATCTGCTACATTCATACCTTCAGTATACTCTAATACATCTGGCAATTCACGGAATTTGCGTGGTGGTACAGCTGGTTTAGTTGATTGTTGCTGTTTGCCTTTTTTACCTTTTTTATTATAACGATTACGGTTATTATTATTAAATTTGCCGCGATTGTTATTGTTTGGTTTGTTGTTATTGTTAGTACGGTTTTGATTGCCGCCTTGGCTCGTTCCTTGACGATTTTGGCTGCTGGTATTTCCCGTATTATTTTGGTTTGTTGTTGGTTTTTTTCCTTGATTCACTTGACCGCTCCCTTGACCGCGATCTTGATAACTGCGGTTATTTTTATTTTTTTGTTGATTGTTCGTTGTTTCTTTTTTACGTTGATCGTTCGGCTGTTGATTGGCTGGTTTTCTGCTTGCTTGTTGTGCAGCTTGTTGTTTCGTGCTTGGGTTTTTGAACGCTTGTTGCAATTTCTTCTCATCATTGCTAGTAATCGCACCCATATGGTTTTTCACATCGATGCCAAGTTGTTGTGCTTTTTCCACGACGTCTTTACTAGATTTTTTGAGTTCTTTTGCTAATTCATAGATTCTTTTGTTGCCCATGCAATCACCTTCCTAACCTTCAATTAGCTCCTTGGTCTTCTTCGCAAATCCGGCATCCATTATTCCGAATACCTTGCGAGGTTTTCCGATCATCTGCGTGATTTCTGCTTCAGAAAATAGCTCAAAGCAAGGAACTTCATAATATGAACTCTTATCTTTTATCTTTTTTCTTGTATTCTCGCTTGCATCGGTTGCCACAAACACCAATTTTGCTTTTTGTTTGCGGATTTCAGCAATGGTCAGTTCTTCACCCGTGATTAGTTTTCCCGCGCGCATCGCTAGACCGATGAGATTCATGGCTTTTTGCCGATTAACTGTATTCATTTTCCAAATAACTCTTTACGTGCTTTTTGGTGAGTGACATAGTCAAGAAGTTCTTGATAAAACTCATCTGTTAATGTTGTTTCGAGTACTCGATCGAGAATTTTTTTATCCCAAGCTTGTTGTACTTCTTCCGGCTCAAGTGAGACATACGCTCCTCGTCCAGGCATTTTTCCAGTTGGATCGATCGATACTTCCCCTTCTTTTGAACGGGTGATTCGGACCATCTCTTTTTTAGGTTTCATTTCACCTGAAACCACGGATTTGCGTAAAGGAATTTTCCTTTGTTTCATCTCTTTGCCTCCTTACTAAAGTTAAGCTTCTGGTTTTTCTTCGACCGTTTCATTGTTGAATGCAATTGTTTCATATTCATCGTCTGTTAAATCTGACTGAACGATTGCTTCATCATGCAGTTCTTCTGTTTCTTTTTGTTGTTCTTGATTTTCATAAAATTCCGTCATGTCAGATTCTGATTTGATATCGATTTTATGGTTAGTCAATTTAGCAGCTAAACGTGCATTTTGTCCGCGTTTACCGATTGCTAGCGATAATTGGTAGTCTGGAACGACAACTGTGCAGGCCTTTGGATTTGTCTCATCGAAGATCACATCCATGACTTGTGCAGGATTCAATGCATTTGCAATGAATACAGCTGGATCTTCATTCCATTCGACGATATCCATGTTTTCGCCTTTTAATTCATTGACGATTGCTTGAACTCGTTGTCCCTTTGGCCCGACACATGTACCGACTGCATCGATATTTGGATCATTTGAGCGAACTGCCACTTTTGAACGATCGCCAGCTTCACGGGCGATGCTGACAATTTCAACGATTCCATCATAGACTTCTGGTACTTCTTGTTCAAATAAGCGACGCAATAGGTCTGGATGGCTGCGGCTAACAAATACTTGCGGACCTTTAGACGTATTTTCTACTCGGGAAACATAAACTTTGATTCGATCATGTGGTTGATAAAATTCATTTGGCATTTGATCTTGTTTAGAAAGAACTGCCTCAATTTTACCAAGATTGACATAAATATAACGTTTATCCTGGCGTTCGACGATTCCTTGCATGATGTCTTTTTCATAAGCACTGAATTCGTTATAAATAATCGTTCTTTCTGCTTCACGTACACGCTGTAAAATAACTTGTTTAGCCGTTTGCGCAGCGATCCGCCCAAAATCTTTTGGTGTTACTTCAAAACGGATCGTATCACCGATCTCATATGCTGGATTGATTAAAAGTGCATCTTTCAATGAGACTTCCAACTGTGAATCCATCACTTCTTCCGTTACTTCTTTTACTGCATAGACATGGATCTTTCCTTTTTTCTGATCAAATTCCACTTCGACGTTTTGTGCTTGGCCATAGTGACGTTTGTATGCAGAAACCAATGCTGCTTCTAAAGCATCGATCACGATTTCTTTTGAGATCCCTTTTTCAGCTTCTAAAGCGTCTAACGCATTTAACATTTCTTTACTCATTTTTTTCTGATTCCTCTCCGTGATTAAAATTGGATAGCTAAGCGAGCTTTTGCAATATTTTTTCGGTCAAAAGTCAATTCTTTTTCTCGTGTTTTTATGCGTATTTTCAATGTAAGCTGTTCAGCATCAAATGATTGAAGAAATCCTTCATATTGTTTTTCGCCATCTACTGGTTGGTATAAGGAGACATGGACATAATCACCAAGTGCCTTTTCATAGTCGCTTTCTTTTTTCAATGGCCGCTCTGCTCCCGGGGAGGATACCTCCAGGAAATAAGCTTGAGGAATCGGATCTGGATCTGCTGCATCAAGTTTTTCACTCAGTTTCTCACTGACAAAGGCGCATTCTTCGATATCGATACCGCCTTCTTTGTCAATAAATACTCGTAAGAACCAGCTTTTTCCTTCTTTTACAAATTCGACTTCGACAAGTTCAAAATTTTGTTCATCTAAAATCGGTGTCACCATTTCTGTGACTGTTTCAACGACGCTACTCAAAAGTTTCGCCTCCTTAAAAATTAAGTGCGTAATTCCATTAAAAAGAGTGAGCGAAAAATCCGCTCACTCACAGTTAGTATCATTACCTATAAGAACTATACCATACTCTGCTTAAAATTACAAGCAGACAGGAAAACAGATGCTTATAGCATATCGAATAACGATAATTGATTTTCATCTGGTAGATCTTTCAATACGCCATTGTCGTTCATATATTCGATCAATGTTTTTGAAACTTTACCGCGGGTGGCAAGATCTTCTTTGGATAAAAATGGACCGTCTTTTCTTGCTTCAACGATTTGTTTTGCCACGTTGGTTCCCAAACTTGGGACAGCTCTAAATGGTGCGATCAACGTATCACCTTCAATAACAAAGTTTACGGCATCCGATTTATACAAATCAATCATTCCAAATTTGAATCCTCGTTCCAGCATTTCATTGGCTAACTCCAGCACTGTCAGTTGATTCTTTTCTTTTACGGAAGCATCTAATCCTTTGTCCGTGATTTCTTTCATTGCTTGTTTCACAGCATCTTTTCCTTTGCACATGGAGACTAGATCAAAGTCGTCTGCACGTACAGAAAAGTATGCACAGTAATACAAAATAGGGAAATAAACCTTGAAATAAGCGACACGAAGAGCCATCAATACGTAAGCTGCAGCATGGGCTTTCGGAAACATATATTTGATTTTTGAACAAGAATCGATATACCAGTCGGGCACATTATTTTCTTTCATAGCCGATAGATAGGTTTCTCGCAATTCATCAGGGATCTTGTTCCATTGTCCTTTACGAACAGTTTCCATGATTTTAAATGCCATCCCGCTATCTAATCCAGCATGGATCAAATAAACCATAATATCATCACGACAGCCGATTACTTCCGCCAGTGTCGCATCTCCTCGTCGAATCAATTCTTCCGCATTTCCTAACCATACGTCTGTACCATGAGATAGTCCGGAAATTTGCAGTAGTTCTGCAAAAGTTGTAGGATGCGTTTCTTCTAGCATCCCTCGAACAAAACGAGTGCCGAATTCTGGAATACCTAATGTCCCTGTTTTGGAATAAATTTGTTCCTGACTTACTCCAAGTACTTCAGGACCGGCAAATATCCGCATCACTTCCGGGTCATCCGTAGGGATCGTTTGTGGATCGATCCCTGATAAATCTTGAAGCATCCGAATAACAGTTGGGTCATCATGCCCTAGAATATCTAATTTCAATACATTATCGTGAATCGAGTGGAAATCAAAATGAGTCGTTTTCCATTCCGAATTTTGATCGTCTGCTGGATATTGGATCGGCGTAAAATCATAGACATCCATATAATCGGGAATAACGATGATCCCCCCTGGATGCTGGCCGGTTGTCCGTTTGACTCCAGTAGCGCCTTTTGCTAATCTGTCGACTTCTGCACTTCGAAACTGCAGATTATTGTCCCTTTCGTATCCTTTTACATAGCCATATGCTGTTTTGTCGGCGACTGTACCAATCGTTCCGGCACGGTAAACATAGTCTTCGCCAAACAATACTTTCGTATAGTTATGGGCTTCTGCTTGATAATCACCTGAGAAGTTCAAATCAATATCGGGCACTTTGTCTCCATGGAATCCTAAAAATGTCTCAAATGGAATATCATGACCGTCTTTGTTTAAGCGTGCACCACATTTTGGACATTGTTTTTCTGGCATGTCAAATCCAGAACCATACGTACCATCTTCAAAAAACTCGGAATATTGGCACTCTGGACAATAATAATGAGGGGCTAACGGATTAACTTCAGTGATTCCTGTCATCGTCGCAACAAAGCTAGAGCCAACAGAGCCACGTGAACCTACTAGATAGCCATCTTCATTACTTTTATGCACTAGTTTTTGGGCGATCAGATAAATAACCGAGAAGCCATTACCATTAATAGAATTCAACTCTTTTTCTAATCGTTTTTGAATGATCTCAGGTAACGGATCTCCGTACATTTGTTTTGCTTTTGTGTAACTCAATTCTGATATTTCATCTTCTGAACCTGGAATCTTCGGTGTATAAAGTTCATCTTTGACTGGAATCACTTCTTCGCAGATATCTGCGATTTTATTCGTATTTTCTACTACGATCTCTTTCGCTGTTTCTTCCCCTAAAAAGTGAAATGCAGTTAGCATCTCATCGGTTGTTCGGAAATGGACATCCGGCAAACTATGACGATTCAACGGATTCGCTCCGCCCATAGAATTGATCAAAATTTTTCGGTAAATGGCATCTTCTTCGTTCAGATAATGTACATTACCTGTTGCAACAACGATTTTATCCAAACTTTTTCCGATTTCTACCAAATTTTGGATAATTTCTTCCAAATCATGTTCATTTTTTACCAATTCTTGCTCGATCAAAGGCGCATAGACCGCTTTTGGCATAACTTCAATATAATCGTAGAATTTTGCTCGGTTTCTTGCCTCTTCTACCCCTTTTTGCATCATGGCTTCGAATATTTCTCCCTTATCACAAGCTGAGCCGATCAATAGATTTTCACGCATCTTTTTCAATTGGGAGCGTGGTATTCGTGGGACGCGTTCGAAGTATTCGACATTCGACATTGAAATCAGTTTGAACAAATCTTTCAGTCCTGCCTGATTTTTTGCTAAAATCGTTACATGGAAAGGTCGAGCCCTTTTGTAAGAATCTCCTTCTCCGATATGCTCATTTAGCTGATCATGATAAAGCATGTTATGATTGTCCATTGCCTCTTTCACAAAGATCCATGCTAAGTGACCAGTTGCTTCAGCATCATAGATTGCTCGGTGATGCTGTTCCAAGCTGACACCAAATTTTTTAGATAACACACCTAATCCGAAACGTTTGAATTGAGGATACAGATATCTAGCTAATTCCAACGTATCAATGACTGGATTGGCCGCTTCAGGAATACCATACCTTGCGTAGCTAGTATTCAAGAACCCCATATCAAAAGCCGCGTTGTGGGCTACCAAAATTGTATCTTTTGAAAATTCAAGGAACATCCGCAATACTTCTTCTTCCGACTTTGATCCTCGAACCATTTCATCCGTGATACCAGTCAGATCTACCGTTGTTCGTGACAAAGGATGTCCTGGATCGATAAATTCATCAAAACTTTCGATCACATTTCCTTTATACATTTTGACTGCGGCTAGCTCGATGATCGTGTCATATACTGCAGACAATCCTGTCGTTTCCACGTCAAATACGACATATGTGGCTTCACTCAATGCTTCATGTGCATCATTATAAGCAATTGGGACACCATCATCTACGACATTCGCTTCCACGCCGTATAAGATTTTCACACCTGCTTTTTTTCCAGCACTATGTGCTTCCGGAAAGGCTTGCGCACCACCGTGGTCTGTAATGGCGATAGCTCGGTGTCCCCATTTCCCTGCTTGTGCCACAAGATCAGAGATGCTGTTTGTTGCATCCATCGTACTCATATTGCTATGAACATGAAGCTCTACTCGTTTTTCCCCTTCAGGAGCATAATCTTTGCGAGGTGTATGTTTGACTTCTATGATATCTTGCGCATTCATGACCAAATCACGGACAAACGTATCTTCTTGAATACTTCCTCGTACCTTTAACCAGCTACCGACACTGATCGCATCAAATACTTGTTCATCTTTTTCGCCGTTCGAGAATTTTTTGACGATAAATGATGAAGTATAATCTGTGATTTTCAAAGTCAAGATCTTGCGTTTTGAACGTAGTTCTCTGACTTCTTTGTCGAATACGTACCCCTCAAGTGTGACTCTTCGTTCTTCTTCAACGATACTGATCATTGGTGTCGTTGGTTCATCGGCTGGAATATTTCGTCCTAGCTGGATGGGTCCTTCAAGAGCTGGCGATTGCTCTTTTCTTTCCTTTTTCTTTTGTTCGTGGACAACTAGACTTTCAGCTGCTTGCTTCATAAAGGCTTCTGCCTGTTCTTGTTTGCGTTCTTCAAAAAGTTTCAATACTCGTTCCGCTTGCTGCTCATCCACTTCTGGTTCGATACGAAATTTTGGGAATCCGTAACTGACGAACAACTCTTCTACTAATGGCAAGTATTGTTGCTTCAAATAAGAAATAGCTCCTGTACTGTCGATTGGCAAGATGACTTTACGATCTTTTATCACAGGTACCTGCGTTTTCAATACTTGCTGTGCTAGTGGTGTATCGCATTGCTGATTTTCCAAAGCTTGGGCCCAGTAATCTTGCAAGAGCTGTTCATCGAATGTCTGGTCATCTGCTAAGATATTCAGTTTGACTTGTGCAATATCTTTAAAAGCGATAGTCAGATGCTGAGTCAATGACCGATATAGCATAATAGGCAAAATTTTGGAAAAATGCAGCGTAAATTCCCATAAACGCGATTTACGATGGACCACTACACTATCCATTTCACCAGCAGTAAGCAGTGGATGATTTTTTTCTGCTTCCTCTAGTTGGATTTGTTCCAACAGTTTTTCAAATAAATCTCGTTTTTCTGACAAAGATATACGCCCTTTCTGATGAGAAACAATGCAATTGATCGCATCTTATCCTCTTCTTTTTCAGTACCTTTTAGTATACTCGTTTTTTCTGAGTTTTACATTAAAAAATTGGAACTGCGATTCAAATCGCAGTTCCAATTTTAAAAGCGAATCATCAGATTGTCAAAAACAGCTGATTCAGCTATTTTTATTTTCTGTGTTTTAACGCTTATTATTCGCCTTGGTTCAAGAGGATTGGTAAAGTATTCGCCAATTCTTCTTTACGTACTTCAACCATTTCGCCAGTTTTCTTGATTTTCACTTCTACGATTCCATCCACTGCTTTTTTACCGACAGTGATTCTGATTGGACAGCCAATCAAATCAGAATCCGCGAATTTCACTCCTGCGCGTTCATTTCTGTCATCAACCAGTACTTCATAGCCAGCTTTTGTCATCGCTTCTTCTAGTTCATTCGTCAGGTTTGTTTGGTATTCGTCTTTTAGATTCATTTGGACGATATGCAGATCAAATGGCGCAATTCCTTTTGGCCAATTGATTCCTTGTTCATCTGAATGTTGTTCTACGATTGCTGATAATAAACGACTTACACCGATACCATAACAGCCCATAATCACAAATTTTTCTCGTCCATTTTCGTCTAGTACAGTTGCTCCCATAGATTCACTGTAACGAGTGCCGATTTTGAAGATATGTCCGATTTCGATTCCTCGAGTAAAGGCAAGAACACCGTTGTTGTCTGGTGAAGGATCTCCTTCTTGTACAAAACGAAGATCTTCATAAGAAAGCACAGTGAAATCGCGTTCTGGATTCACATTTTTATAGTGGAATCCTGTTTCGTTCGCTCCAGTAATGGCATTCGCTAAATCTTGAACATAACGGTCTGCATATACTTTTACGTCATCTGAAACACCGACTGGTCCGACAGAACCAAACTCAGCACCTAGATATTTTTGTGCTTCTTCTTCCGTCGCTTCTTCTAAAAAGTCAGCAGATAAAAAGTTTTTCAGTTTTACGTCATTGACTTCATGGTCTCCGCGTACCAAAACAAGGACAGGTTGTTCATCCGCAATGAACAATACAGACTTGATGATTTTTTGAGGTTCAACAGAAAAGAAATCTGCTACTTCGTCAATTGATTTTACGTTAGGTGTAGCTACTTTCTCCAATTCAAGCTGTGTTTCATGCGATTTTTTTGATACATAGTAGCTTGTAGCCATCTCCAAGTTTGCAGCATAATCACTTTCAGTCGAATAACAGATCGTATCCTCCCCGATTTCTGAGATCGCCATGAATTCTTTTGAGTCTTTCCCGCCCATTGCGCCGCCGTCTCCGATGATCGAGCGAAATTCTAAGCCACAACGCTTGAATACTTCGGTATAGGCTTTTTCGTAATCTTTATATGTCTCGTCCAAACTTTCTTCCGTTGCATGGAAAGAATATGCATCTTTCATGATAAACTCTCTTCCGCGAAGCAAACCGAAGCGAGGTCGTTTTTCGTCACGATATTTAGGTTGGATTTGATAAAGATTTAAAGGTAATTTCTTATATGAATTGATTTCATTACGCATCAAATCAGTAAAAGTTTCTTCGTGAGTTGGTCCAAGGATCATTTTTCGATCATTGCGGTCTTTGAAACGATACAAGTTTGGTCCATATGTTTCGTAACGCCCGGATTCTTCCCAAAGTTCTGCTGGCAAGATGGCAGGCATCAGCATTTCTACCGCTCCGATTTTTTCAAATTCTTCCCGCATAATGCGTTTCAGTTTTTCCAATACACGATTTGCTAATGGCAGATATGAATAAATACCCGCTGATACTTGGCGGATATATCCAGCTCTTAGCAAGATTTGATGGCTTAATACTTCTGCATCATTTGGAACTTCGCGTAATGTTGGAATCAACATTTTTGATTGTCTCATTCTATATACTCCTTTATTTCCTCAAAATAGTTATCGTTTGTTATTATACCCTATTTGTCAACTTTTTCTAGAAAAAGAATCGTTGAATATCGTTCCATGTAACTAGCACCATCAACAACATTAAAAATCCAAAGCCAGCTAATGTCAATATTCCTTCTTTTTCTTGACTTAATGGTTTCCCGCGAATCCCTTCAAAAATATTCAAGACTAATTTCCCGCCATCTAAGGCAGGAATCGGAAGCAGATTGACGATTCCGAGATTCATTGAAAGAAGCGCCATCAAACTAATAACAGTTGTTACACCTTGATTTGCTGCTTCTGAAGACAATTGGTACATCATGACAGGTCCGCCTAATTTATCTAAACTGAAACCTGTAAATAGTGATCCTAAGGCTTTGAAAATTTCCAATGAACCGCTGAAAGCTTGACGCGTCCCTCCAATGATCTTATCCATAAAACCTGTATTCATTGGGGCTTTTATACCAAGTTGGCCAACTTTTTCGCCATTTGACTCTACAGATTTCGGTGTCACGTCGACAGATTGCACCTGACCTTCTCGTTCGATCTTAAAGTCTAATGTTTTACCTGGATTTTTCGTAATGACTGTTGTCAGATCATTCCATGAATGGATTTCTTTTCCGTCCACACTGACTACCTCATCATTTTCTTTTAAGCCTGCTTCTGCCGCAGCTCCATTAGGCATGATCTCTCCTACGCGATTAGTGTTCGTCACTTGAACACCACCTTGCATAAATGCCAGAATGATGAATAACACGATTGCCAAAATAAAGTTATTCATGGGTCCAGCAAAGTTGGTCAGCATACGCTGCCACAATTTAGCCGATTGGAACTGTACGTCTTTTGGCGCAATTCTGATTTCTGTTCCGTCGTTTTCAATAATCGTCGCATCGTGATCAACAGGGTAGGTTACTACTTCTGTTTCGTCTCCATTCACATAACCAGTGATAGTCAGCTCATCTTCTAAATCGTAACGGCTCAATTCCATCGGGATAGCATTTGTCAATTGGATTTTCTTACTTAAATTTATCTTCTCTACGATGCCGTCAGAATTTAGTAAAAGAGAAAGAGGCATTCCTGGTGCCATTTCTGTTTCATCATCCCCATTGCCTGCCATTCGAACATAACCGCCAATAGGTAATAGGCGAAGCGTATATGTTGTCCCGTCTTTTGCTTGATGCCCATAAATTTTCGGACCCATACCGATAGCAAATTCGCGAACGAGGATTCCTGATCGTTTCGCAAAGAAGAAATGACCAAACTCATGAACAATCACTAATATACCAAAAACGATGATAAATGTCAGAATCGTTTTCATAGCTTTTTTCTCCTTTACTTGTTTTTTGTGTTTTTTATAAAACAACGATAAAACACTATAATTTTACCATAGTATACCAAAGACACCAATAGTATCAATATAATGAAAAATAAAAACCTGCGTCTTTTATGAAATTCACAAAGAAACGCAGGTATACTTACTAAATAATGCCAAATAAATGCATGATAGGAAATACAAACAGCAAACTGTCGAAACGGTCTAAGATTCCACCATGGCCTGGTAAGATATTTCCCGAGTCTTTCACATCATAATGACGTTTGATTGCAGATTCGACCAAATCACCAAATTGTCCGACTGCTGAAAAAATAATCGTCATCAGAAGCATGACAAACATACCATGATTGAATAGTTCTTTTGCTGGGTATAGCAATAAATAAAGAAATGCGACTACAACAGCACTACCGATACCACCGAGCGCACCTTCAATCGTTTTGTTGGGCGAAATATCAGGACTTAACTTATGCTGACCATAACGTCGACCAACCATATATGCTCCGATATCAGTTGCCCAAACAATAAATAGACCAAATATCAAAACAGCCAAGCTTTCTGTTCGTGCATTGACAAAATTCTGGAAACCTATTCCCACATACAAGCTGACAAGCACAGGAAAACCTGCTTCATCAATCGTATACGTATTTTTAGAAATAACTGATGTTCCTAAAAGAATCATAACTATAAGATAAAATAACATAAATGTACTTACATTCTCTGGAAGAAAGAAAAACCATCTTTCTTTTGGCAAAACAAGTAACACTGCACCAACGGCGGATAAAACTCCTTCAAAACTTAAGAGTGTCAATCCTTTCATCCGGAACAGCTCGTAAACTCCTACTACCGCTAAGATTGCTGCTGTAAGCTCAACCGCTATGCCTCCGATCCATATAATCGGAATAAACAAGACTAGCGCCAAAGCTGCTGTGATCACACGTTGTTTCATGACTGATCCCCTTTCTCATCTTCTGTTTTTTTTACACCGCCGAATCGACGGTCTCGATTTTGATAAGAGGCGATTGCTTCTTCAAGATGTGCACCATCAAAATCAGGCCAAAGCGCTTTTGTAAAATACAGCTCACTATATGCGATCTGCCATAACAGAAAATTACTAATTCGCTCTTCTCCACTTGTACGGATCATCAGCTCAGGATCTTGTAACTCTTTAGGCAAGAAACCTGTCATTAAATGCTTAGCAATCAATTCATCATCGATTTCTTCTGCGTGTATTTCTCCTTTTGCTACTTCTTCGGCAATTTCTTGGACAGCAGTCACGATCTCTGCTCTGCTTCCATAATTCAAAGCAAAATTCAATACCATTCCAGTATTGTTTTTTGTTTGCTCAATTGCACGTCTTACAGCATCTTGCGTATGTTCTGGCAATACGTTTTCATAACCCATGACATGAACTTTGACATTTTCTTTAATCAATTCTGGTACGAACGTATCAAAGAAGTCGACAGGTAGTTGCATGAGAAAACTTACTTCATCTTTTGGTCGCTTCCAGTTTTCAGTCGAAAAGGCATAAAGCGTCAACACTTTCACTCCAAGCCTTGATGCTTTTTTTGTGACTTTCTTTACTGTTTCCATGCCTTCTTTATGGCCAGCAACTCGTGGCAAACGACGGTTTTGCGCCCAACGACCATTGCCGTCCATGATGATGGCAATGTGCTGAGGAATCGGTCCATCGGTATTAAATTGAAATTCGCTTTTTTCTTGAATATATTTGTTTTTTTGCGGAAAAAAACGTAACATTCTTTTTCCTCCTATACTTAAAAGATTCCCACTATCTTAAGTATTATAGCAATATCTAACTGTTTTTCCTATGAAATCATTGTTTTTTTATTTAAAAACTGAATAATTTTTTCTTTTTTTAATTTTTAAATAAAAGAAATATAAATAAAAACAGAGGAAGCGGAATGATCCGCCCCTCTGTTTTTATGATTTTATTAAACTTCCAATAATTCTTTTTCTTTATCAGCAGCGATCTTATCTACTTCTTTGATGCTGTTATCTGTCAATGTTTGTACGTCTTTTTCTAATCCGCGCAAATCATCTTCGGTAATATCACCATTTTTTTGTTGTTTTTTATATTCATCGATCGCATCACGACGGATGTTACGAATCGCGATTTTTGCATTTTCTGCTTCTTTTTTAACATCTTTAGCTAATTCTTTTCTGCGTTCTTCTGTCAGTTGCGGGATAACTAAGCGAATGACATTTCCATCATTGGTTGGACTGATTCCGATATCACTTGCCATAATAGCTTTTTCAACATCTTGAAGAATGCTCTTGTCAAAAGGTGTGATCATTAAAACACGTGCTTCTGGAATTTGGATTGATGCCATTTGGTTCAATGGTGTTGGCGCACCGTAGTAGTTCACAGTAATACGGTCCAAAAGGCTAGCGTTCGCACGGCCTGCGCGGATTTGCCCAAGTTCACGTTGAAGATTTTGTGCTGCTTTTTTCATTTTTTCTTTTGCTTCTGTCATAATTGCATCTGCCATTTTTATTTCCCCCTTACAGTTGTTCCGATATTTTCGCCTAAGATTGCACGGCGAATATTTCCGTGTTCATTTAAATTGAAGACAAGCAGTGGAATATCATTATCCATGCTTAGTGAACTTGCAGTTGAATCCATGACTTGTAATCCTTTGGCAATAACTTCCAGATGAGTCAGTTCTTCAAATTTTACTGCATTTGCATCTACTTTCGGATCAGCAGAATAAACACCGTCTACATTGTTTTTAGCCATCAGGATAACATCTGCGCCGATTTCTGCCGCGCGTAATGCTGCTGTTGTGTCTGTCGAGAAGTACGGGTTGCCGGTACCGCCTGCAAAGATAACGATCCGTCCTTTTTCTAAATGACGTTCTGCTTTACGGCGAATATATGGCTCTGCGATTTGACGCATTTCAATCGAAGTTTGCACGCGTGTCGGTACACCCACGTTTTCCAACGTATCCTGTAAAGCTAAGGCATTCATAACTGTAGCTAACATACCCATGTAATCAGCTTGAGCACGTTCCATGCCCATTTGTGCTCCGATTTGTCCGCGCCAGATATTTCCGCCGCCCACAACGATTGCCATTTCAACGCCCAGCTCGTGAACTTCTTTGATTTCTTGGATGATTTCTTTGATTACTGGTGGTTTGATTCCAAATCCTGCATCCCCAGCTAAAGCTTCTCCACTCAATTTTAAGACTACACGCTGATATTTCGGTGTGACCATGTTCATTCCTCCAATATTTTCTATTGCCATTTTACCATACTTAGATGATTTCGACACTCTAAGACTGGTTTTTCTTGTTTTGCTTAAAAAAAGGGAGCGCACAAACCGTGCGTTCCCGTCTGTTATTCAACAGAATTATTTTTTCACTTGGCTCATAACTTCTTCTACAAAGTTATCTTCGCGTTTTTCGATACCTTCGCCAACTTCGAAACGTACGAATGTTTTAACAGTTGCGCCTTTTGATGCAACGTATTTTTCAACAGTCATATCAGGATCTTTAACGAATGGTTGGTCCACCAAAGCGATTTCTGCTTTGAATTTCTTCAAGCGTCCTTCTACCATTTTTTCAACGATATTCGCTGGTTTGCCTTCGTTCAATGCTTGTTCTGTAAGAACAGTTTTTTCATGTTCTAATTCAGCTTCTGGAATTTGTGATTCGTTTACATAACGAGGATTGATAGCTGCTACGTGCATAGCTACGTCTCTTGCAACTGTTTCGTCAGTTGTTCCATCTAGAACAGTCAATACGGCAATACGTCCGCCCATATGCAAGTATCCACCAAATGCAGCATTGTCGTCTTTTTCTACAACTTCAAAGCGACGGAAGCTGATTTTTTCTCCGATAACTTGAGTTGCTTCGATCAAGTCAGATTCAATTGTACCTTTATCTGTTTTGATTTTCATTGCAGCTTCCATGTCTGCTGGTTTGTTTTCAGCAACAAGTTCTGCAATTTCTTTTACTAAATCTTGGAACATTTCGTTTTTAGAAACAAAGTCTGTTTCTGAGTTTACTTCAACGATTGCTGCAGTGTTACCTTTCACAGCAACTGAAGCCAATCCTTCAGCTGCAATGCGGTCATTTTTCTTCGCAGCCTTTGCCATTCCTTTTTCACGTAAAAGATCAACTGCTTTTTCCATGTCGCCTTCTACTTCAACTAATGCTTTTTTCGCATCCATCATTCCTACGCCAGTCATTTCGCGTAGTTCTTTTACCATTTTAGCTGTAACGTCTGCCATGTTTAACTCCTCCTGTGTGTTTTTCTTTTTAAAAAAAGCTGCTTCAAAGGAGAGTGAGGCTTGTCGCCCAGCCTTTGAAACAGCTCCATCATTCAAAATTATTCTGCTGAAGAATTGTCGCCTTCAACAACATCTACGATTTCTTCGATTGATGTTGCTGTGTTTTCTTCTGTGAAATCTTCTTCAACTACTTGATCTTCACCTTGGTTTCCTTCGATGAAAGCATCAGCCATTTTTGAAGTAATCAATTTAACGGCACGAATTGCATCGTCGTTTGAAGGGATTACTACGTCGATTTCATCTGGATCGCAGTTTGTATCAACCATAGCTACGATTGGGATATTTAATTTGTGTGCTTCTTGAACAGCAATACGTTCTTTACGTGGGTCAACGATGTACATTACATCTGGGATTCTTGGCATATCAGCGATACCGCCTAAGAATTTTTCAAGACGTTCACGTTCTTTGTTCAAACCAGCAACTTCTTTTTTAGGTAGAACTTCAAAAGTTCCATCTTCTTCCATTGCATTGATTTGTTTCAAACGGCTGATACGTTTTTGGATAGTATCCCAGTTTGTCAATGTTCCGCCTAACCAACGATGGTTAACGAAGTATTGTCCTGCACGAGTTGCTTCTTCTTTGATTGCTTCTTGTGCTTGTTTTTTTGTACCTACGAATAATGCTACGCCGCCTTCTTCAGCAACGCTCTTCATGTAATCATAAGCTGCATCTACTAATTTAACTGTTTTTTGCAAGTCAATGATGTAGATTCCGTTTCTTTCTGTGAAGATATATTTCTTCATTTTTGGATTCCAGCGACGAGTTTGGTGACCAAAGTGTACGCCGGCTTCTAGTAATTGTTTCATAGAAATTACTGCCATGTTTGTTTCCTCCGATTTGGTTTTATTTTTCCTCTTCTTATCTTCTACCTTGCCGGCAAACTTTTTCAAGCACCTACCGACAATCCAATAAGAATGTGGATTTGCTGATGCATAAAGCACCCTCAGCTATTATACAGACAAAAGATCCGTATCGCAAGAGCAAATATACTTTTCTGCTCAACATTCAATAGTTTACCTGAAAGATAAAAAGAATTCAAGAAAAACAGTAGATTTCTCTTTGTTTCTTTATTATCCTTTTTCCATAAAATAATTTTAGGTATAAAAGACGAATATTATTGGGCAATCCTTCTTTTTTTTGTTATGATACATGTGAAATCTTTCGTAAAGGAGAAAGAAAATGCGCAAAGCTCAAAGACATTTGCTGATTAAACAAGTCATTGAAGAATTCCCGATCCGTACGCAAGAAGAACTATTAAACAAGCTTGGGCATTATGGCGTTACCGCCACGCAGGCAACGATTTCTCGAGATATCCGTGATCTAAAAATCGTGAAGGCACCTGATGAAAATGGCGTTTCCCGCTTCGTATTGTTTCGCGAAAAAGGAACTCCTGAAACTAGGACTGAGGAAGAGGATCGGCTGGTTCAAATGATTGAAGACATTGTATTGAAAGTCGAACGAGTCCACTTTTTGACGATCGTCAATACCTTGCCAGACAATGCTCATTTATTTGCATCTGTTTTAGATGAGATCAAACCTCCCTCTATTGTCAGTACAATTGCTGGATTCGATACGATCATGGTCATCTCGGAAAATGAGGAGGACGCAAAACGAGTAGAAGAATTTCTTCACCATCCAACTGAAGTATCACTTTTTTAATCAGAGCACGTATTCCTAATATGGAATGCGTGTTTTTTTATTTTCAATATTTTCCTTATTAAATAAACCTTTACACTCTTTACAAAAATACATCATTTTTTATTCAAATTTTTCAACACCTTGATTGAATCACAATAATCATCATTTATATTGGATGTTAACAAGAGCAGCTTCTTGCTCTTTGTGTATTTCAAAAAAGAAATGAAAGGAAATCATATGTATAAATTATTAACTCCTGGACCATTGACGACTTCTGAAACAGTGAAAAATGCTATGCTGATCGATCATTGTACTTGGGATCAAGAATACAAAGAAATTACACAATGGATAAGAAAAAAATTACTGGATCTTGCTCAAGTATCGGAAGGAATATACACAACGGTCTTAATGCAAGGTAGCGGCTCCTTCGGGGTAGAATCGGTATTAAGTTCTGTGATCAGACCAGAAGATACTGTACTGATTTGTTCAAACGGCGCATATGGACAACGAATGATCAACATGTGCGAATGTCTGAAACTGAACTATACCGTTTATGAGGTATCGGAACATCAAATCCTCCAAGCTCATGTGATTACACAGCTGATTGAAGAGAATCCGTCTATCTCCGCACTAGCAATGGTCCATAGCGAGACTACTTCCGGTATTTTGAATAATTTGGAAGAGATTGCTGCTGTCACACAAGAAAGAGATCTTTTGTTTATAGTGGACGCGATGTCAAGCTTTGGTGGGATACCGATTCGTGTAGCCGAACTAGGGATTGATTTTTTGATTTCCAGCTCAAACAAATGTATTCAAGGTGTTCCGGGCTTTTCTTTTGTACTTGCTAATAAAGCGGAACTGGAAAAACGAAAAAATGTGAGTCGAAGTTTGTCACTTGATCTATATGACCAGTACCGCGTGATGGAAAACGAGAATGGCAAATGGCGTTTCACTTCCCCTACCCATACGGTTTTGGCTTTTCAACAAGCGCTGAAGGAACTAGAGGCAGAAGGAGGAATCGAAACTCGATATTCACGTTATCTCGCCAATAATCATGTGCTACGACAAAAAATGACAGAGATGGGGTTCCAGCCTTTCATTCAAGAATATCAGGGGCCATTCATCACCTCTTTTCTTTACCCTAAGGACTGGCGATTTGATTTTAATCATTTTTATCAGTATTTAAAGCAAAATGGATTTGTGATCTATCCCGGGAAAATCAGCGATCATGAATGTTTTCGTATCGGAAATATTGGCGAGATCTATCCGGAAGATATTTTGGAACTGACAGCAATTATCAAAGACTATAAGGAGAACGTTAATGATTAAAACTGTAATTTTTGATTGGGCAGGAACAACTGTGGACTTTGGCTGTATGGCTCCTGTCCACGCTTTTAGAAATGCTTTTCTAGAAAAAGGAATCCAACTGACTGACAAAGAAATCCGCGAACCGATGGGAAAATTAAAATGGGATCATATCCAACAGCTTCTTTCCCTCCCTTCTGTCAAAGAACAATGGATAGCTATTTATGGACAACTACCTCAGGAAAAAGAGGTGGAGGAATTGTATCAACAATTTGAACATTATCTGTTTAAAGATTTGGCCCAGCATTCTACCTTGAAACCCGACACATTGGAAACGATCGAACAGTTGAGAAACGCTGGGATCAATATTGGTTCCACGACTGGATTTACTGCTCCTATGATGACAATCGTAGCAGAAACCGCAAAAAAAGAAGGGTATTCACCAGACTTCATGGCAACTTCTGAAGACGTCGAAGGGTATGGTCGACCGTTTCCTTATATGATCCATAAAAACATGCAGTACTTCAAAAACAAGTCGGTTGATGAAGTAATCAAAGTCGGAGATACGGTCTCAGATATCCAGGAAGGGAAAAATGCCGGAGTGTTGACAGTAGGTGTAATTGAAGGTAGTTCGCTAATGGGGATTTCTTATGATGAGTACCAAAAATTAGAGATGGGGAAAAAAGATCGTTTAAAACAGTCTGTTGCTCTTAGATTCCAACAAGCCGGCGCTGATATTTGTGTAAACAATTTAAAAGAGTTAACAGAATACATTTTGTACGCTGACAAGAATCCAGAATGACTTTTATACAAAATAAGAGGTTGTGAAAAAGCTGCCCTGCATCAAGTAATAAGAACAGCCAAACAAAAATAGCTCCTCATATTTTTCGTTTGGTTAGGCTTATTACCGCAGATGCAAGCTTTTGAACACCGTTTATTCGAAAAAAAAAGGGAGCTGTGACACGACTTTTGTCACAGTCCCCTTTTTTGCAAACAAACAGTGTTTAAGAGACAACCTCTCCACTAAACGGTGTTCATTCAGCTGACTCTCGGTATTTGCTCAAAAAACGATAAAATTTGAAAAGCTATTTTCTCTTTTGTTTCTCTAATACTCGGATCAGAACGCTGATTTCACATTCTCTTTTTCTTACATCTTATCTGGTGCATGAAGTCCTAGCAAACGAAGGTCTTCTTTCAATAATACAGTCACTGCATAAACTAGAGCTAAGCGTGCTTCTTTTTGTTCATCATCAGCTAAAATCTTCGTATGAGCATAGTATTTGTTGAATGCTTGTGCTAATTTGATTGCATGTTTCGCAATCACTGACGGTTCGTATTTTTCCCCAGCAGACAAGACCGTTTCAGGGTATTTTTGAACTAATTTAACCACTTCCCAGCTGGTATCGTCATTCAATGCATAGTCTGCTGTTTCTGAAGGGACAAATCCTGCTTTTTCCAACAGGCTGACTGCACGAGCATGTGTATATTGCACATAAGGTCCAGTTTCTCCTTCAAATCGAACAACTTCTTCCAGGTTAAAGTCAAATGTATTCAGTCGATCGTTTTTCAAATCGTGGAAAATGACTGCCCCAACCCCAACTTGTTTAGCTACAGCATCTTTGTTTTCCAAATCAGGGTTTTTCTCGCTGATTTGTTCTTTAGCAGATTGGATTGCTTCATTTAATACTTCTTCTAATAAGACGATCTTTCCTTTACGAGTTGATAATTTTTTACCACCTTGTGTGATCAAACCAAATGGAATATGGTGCATGTCGTCAGACCAGTCAAAGCCCATTTCCTTCAAGACAGCTTTCAACTGTTTAAAATGATAGCTTTGTTCATTCCCTACTACATATAGAGATTGTTTGAAGTCGTAAGTACGTTTACGGTACAATGCAGCAGCTAAGTCACGTGTAATGTATAGTGTCGCACCGTCTGACTTCTTAATCAACGCTGGATTCAGGTCATAAGCAGATAGGTCAACGATCTCTGCACCTTTATCCTCGTTCAGCAAATGTTTTTCTTCTAAAAGTTTGACGATTTCATCCATCTTGTCATTGTAGAAAGCTTCACCGTTCAACGAATCGAAACGTACTTCCAGCAGATCATAGATTTTATTGAATTCTTTCATCGATTCATCACGGAACCATTGCCATAATTGAATAGCCTCTTCATCGCCTTCTTCCAGACGTTTGAACCAAGCACGAGCTTCTTCATTTAATTCTGGTTCTGTTTCAGCTACTTCATGGAATTGGACATATAAACGAAGCAATTCATTGATTGGTTCTGCTTTAACAGCTTCTTCTGAACCCCATTTTTTGTAAGCAACAATCAGTTTTCCGAATTGCGTGCCCCAGTCACCTAAATGATTGATGCGGATTGGCTGGTATCCGATTTTTTCCATAATGAAGCCAATCGAATTACCGATAACTGTCGAACGTAAATGTCCCATTGAGATTGGTTTTGCAATATTTGGAGAAGACATATCGATTGGTACTGTTCCTTGATTCCCGATATTGCTATCCCCATAATGTTCTTTTTCTTTCACTACTGTTTGCAAAACTTTTTCACTGATAAGTTCTTTATTCATGAAAAAGTTCAAGTAAGGTCCAACCACTTCGATTTTTTCAAAGTTGGCAGAGTCGATTTTTTCTGCTAAATCTGCAGCGATTTGCTGTGGTGCTTTTCGGTAAACTTTTGCTAATGAAAAGGCTGGAAATGCAACATCTCCGTGTTCAGCTGATTTTGGATTTTCTAGTAATTGTTCGACTTGTTCCAGTGTTAAATCATCTTTGACAGCGTCATAGACAGCTTTTGCGACAAGATCTTTATTATTCATCTTTATTCCTCCTAAAGTGCTCCCTTGATTGTTAAACAAAAAAATCTCTAGCGACGGCATACTTAGTATGCCATCACTAGAGACGAGATTTCCCGCGGTACCACTCCAATTGTCCTAAAAAAGGACCAGCTCCATCTGATATCGGTAGACGACCGTCTGTTTAAAACAGAATTCTCCAAGTGCGCTTCGTTGTATCTTCTTCATTCGGCTTCCACCACTTCCGAATTCGCTAGCCAAGAATGATACAAGTACTATCTTGTTCAACAAATCTTAGTCTTATTAAACTTTCTTGAATTATATCAGAAAAAAAAACGAAAGGCTAGTCGTTTCTGATAAAAAAACAATCCAGATGGCCTAAAGGAGAAGAAATACCACCTGGATAGCTATAAATCATTTCGTAAATACGAAAGACTTAACAAATTAATCAGCTACGATAATCGTTCCTTCTTCAGAAGCTAAAAGATTCTCGATATTTTCTAAAGAAGTGATGATTGCCTTAGCGTTTGGTTTTGCTTCAACAAATGCAATAGCTGCCTCTACTTTCGGAAGCATGCTTCCTGGAGCAAATTGCTTTTCATCAATGTATTGTTTCATTTCTGAAACAGTAACAGTTTCTAATTTCTTTTGATCTGGTTTTTGGTAATTGACATACACATTGTCTACTCCTGTCAATACGATCAGCAAATCCGCATCGATGATTTCGGCTAATTTTTCTGAAGCAAAATCTTTATCGATTACGGCTTCTCGTCCTTCTAATCCAGTAGCTGTTTCTACAACAGGAATCCCACCGCCACCAACAGAGACTGTGATAACTCCTTGATCTACCAGCGTTTCGATGACACGTGCTTCTTTAATCGAGATGGGTTTAGGGGAAGCGACTACTTTTCTCCATCCACGTCCAGCATCTTCTTTGAATGTCACAGTGGAGTCAGCATTCATTTGTTCTTTGGCTTCTTCTTCCGTGTAGAATGGACCGACTGGTTTACTTGGATTTTTGAATGAAGGATCATTTTCATCCACAATAACTTGAGTGACTAAAGAAACCACATCTTTATCGATCCCTTTTTCCTTCAGTACTTCGCCCATGGCGTTTTGTAACCAGTAACCGATAGATCCTTCTGTCATTGCAACACATGTATCTAAAGGCATTGCCGGTGTTTTCTCAGAATCAGCAGCTTGCTGCTGAATCAATAGGTTACCGACTTGCGGACCATTTCCGTGGGAGATGATCAATTCATCTCCTTGTTCGATAAATTTCACTAAATACTTTGCTGTTTCCATTAACGCTTCTTGTTGGGCTTTTGCACTTGCATCCGTAGACAAGATAGCATTACCCCCTAAAGCGACAACTACTTTTCGTTTGGCCATTTCATTCGTCCTTTCTTCAGTTCTACCGAATTTTCTAGATAACAAAACGAGCCAGCGTTTTGTGATTTTCCCTCAATGCTGACTCGTTTTTTCGTGAGATGAATGTGGTTATGCTTAAACGCGAGGGATAAACAAGTTACCTAATGTTGCTGCCATGATCGCTTTGATTGAGTGCATACGATTTTCTGCTTGGTCAAATTGACGAGCATATTTGCTGCGGAAGACTTCATCTGTTACTTCCATTTCAGTGATGCCAAAGCGTTCTTTCATTTGTTCACCGTAAACAGTGTTTGTATCATGGAAAGCTGGCAAGCAGTGCAAGAAGATCAAACGATCTGTGTTGTGTGTTTTTTCTACCATTTCCATATTGATTTGGTAAGGTTTCAACAATTTGATACGTTCTTCGAATTTATCTTCTTCACCCATTGATACCCATACATCAGAATAAAGGACGTCTGCTCCGTCTACACCTTTATCAACATCGTCGGTAATCATCAATTGTGCACCAGATTTTTCAGCAAAGCCTTCTGCCATTTTGACGATTTCTTCTTCAGGTTGTAATTCTTTTGGTGCAACGATACGCATATTCGCTCCTAAAATTGCACCTGTGACTAATAAAGAGTTAGCCATATTGTTTCGACCATCTCCGCAGTAAGCAACAGTGATACCTTCTACTGTTCCAAAGTTTTCTTGGATAGTTAAAAAGTCAGCGATCATTTGTGTTGGATGCCATTCATCAGTCAAGCCATTCCAAACTGGAACACCAGAGAATTCTGCTAGTTCCTCTACCATTTTTTGACTGAATCCACGGAATTCGATTCCATCAAACATACGACCTAGTACTTTAGCTGTATCTTCTGTGGATTCTTTTTTACCTAATTGGATATCATTTGCACCTAGATATTCAGGATGTGCACCTAGATCGATCGCTGCAGTAGTAAATGCAGAACGAGTACGTGTAGATGTTTTTTCAAATAAAAGCGCAATATTTTTTCCTTCTAGATAGTGATGTGGGATACCACGTTTTTTCAAGTCTTTCAAGTGTTCTGAAAAATCGATCAAATATTGTAATTCTTCTTTTGTAAAGTCTTTTTCTGCTAATAAGCTTCTTCCTTGGAATACTGATTCTTTCATATTAAACATTCTCCTTTAGATTGTTTTTATTTAAGATTAAAGAGGAAATCCCGACGGCAGCTGACAGTAAGACCGCCGTCAGGAAACAAATTACTTCAAGTCTTCACGGACAAGTGGTTGGCTCATGCAGCGTGGACCACCACGGCCTCGTGACAATTCACTTGAATTGATTTCTAACACTTTGATGCCATAGCTACGAAGCAATTCGTTCGATACATAATTTCGGTTATAAGTGACTACAACACCTGGAGCGATCGCCAATGTGTTTGATCCATCATTCCATTGTTCTCGAGGTGCAACGATCTCATCTCCATTACCAGTTGGGATCAGTACAAGATCATCTAATCCAAGAGCAGCTTTCATCGTTTCGTGTAAGTTATCTGAATGAGTAATCTTGATATCATCACCATCTGGTTCGATTGTAAAGACATCCATCTTACCGTCTTTACTTTGAATTGCTGGATGGATAGTGAATTTATCGTGATCTACCATTGTAAATACGGTATCCAAATGCATCATTGCACGGTTGTTTGGAATTTTGATTGCTAACACTTTTTCAAATCCTGAATTTTTTGCGAATAGGTGGCGTGCTAATTTTTCTAAAGCTTTCGCATTAGTTCGTTGAGAAATCCCAACAGCTACTACTTTATCGCTTAAGATCAATTCGTCTCCGCCTTCGATATGATCTGGATTTTCACGATCCAACCATACTTCGATTCCTTTATTTGCAAATCTTGGATGATGTTTCAAAATATATTCTGTAAACATCGATTCACGACGACGTGCTTCAAAAGTCATCTTATTGACTGTCATCCCATTTCCCATTGATGCGGAAGGGTCGCGTGTAAAGTACAAGTTTGGCATTGGGTCCATGTAAAATGGATAGTCATCGTCTGCTGACAGATCGTATAGACTGCTAGAACGTACTTCGATATCTTTTGTACGAACCCCAGCCATGATTTTATCTACCATTTCTTGCGTTTCCATTGATAGAAGGAACTCATGAAGACCCTCTCTTACAGCATTCGATGCAATATGAGATTCATCCAACATTTTATTCAAGAATTGTTCTTTGACATTGCCTGCGTCAATCGCTTCTGCTGCTAATTTTTCCAAGTAAAGAGTCTCGACGCCTTCATTTTGCAATGTCTTTGCAAAGTTGTCATGTTCTTCTTGAGCAATCGGAAGATATGGAATATCATCGAACAACAGACGATCCATAATATCTGGTGTCAAATTTTCCACTTCTTGTCCAGGCCTTTTCAGTAAAACTGTCTTTAATCTCCCTATTTCAGAGAAAACGTGAATAGGTTTATCCATGTTGTGTTGCCTCCTTCTTTTTGATTACATGTATAGGATATCCTCCTTTTGTAATCACTTTCATAATTTTGTCTCATTCAAAATGAGACATTCCTCACATTAATATTCGATAATTAAATAATTAAACGTTTTTCTATTTTTAAGCGTAATTTATTCATTTTTTATTCTGTATACACTTTCAAAAAAATATTTATTCATTGAAAAAATTTTTTTGAATAAATTAAAAAAATAAATTATATTAGCGTTGTTAGCGTTTACTATATGTATTATTGTTGTTTTTTATACACAAATCATTCGCTTCAAAACAAATTATTCAATACCATTGTATATTTTTTACATAATAACAAATTATATTTGTAAAGTATTAAAACTTGTTTCTAATGTTGGTATGTTAAAACTTTACAAATTCTTTAAAAAAAGTGACAATAAATATAGTGAACAATAAGGAGAGGACTTTTTAATGCGTGTTAATAAAATCGATTTTCACTTTTCAAAACTCAGATATCAACCTGATTTTGAACATTTCTCGGATGAAGAGTTCCAACAGATCAAGGAACATACTGTTCTTCGTTCTTATAAAAAAGGACAGATCCTTTTCGACGATGGTGATCCCAGACAACGGTTGTATATCTTGACCAAAGGACTCGTTCGTTTAGAACGTTATGATGAAAGTGCAACTTATTACTACTATGACTATGTGAATACAAATAACCTTTTTCCTATGTCAGGAATGTTTGGAGAAGAGACCTACACTTATACAGCTCAAGCGATGACTGATATTGAAACATTCTACCTTCCTGTTTCCTACTATGAAAAATTAGCACGAAAAAATCCCGAACAGTTGATCTATATGATACAAAAAATTTCTAAAGTAGTTGAAATACATGAATTGCGTATCCAAATCGGATTGACCTCTAGCGCCTTTGACCGGGTAAAACAAAATTTATTCATTTTGAAAGAAGAATTGGGCGTACCAACAAAAGATGGTCATATCACCATTCCTTATCCGATCACCTTAAAAGAATTAGCAGTGAATAGCGGCACGACACGTGAAACTGCTGGACAAGTAATCAAACAACTACGTGATTCCGGACTGTTAGATTATGACAAAAAGCGTTTTACTTTCTGTAAGACAGCTACTACTCCAGCTATGAGAGAATAACGCGAACAAAAATAAGCAGTGACCCTGATATTTATCAGGGTCACTGCTTATTTTCCTCCCTAAAACTTCTGAAAGATCCGGCAGTTTTAGATAACTGGGCAAGACTCAAAGATTTTCTATGTGTGTTTCAGTTATGTAATATTCACTGTTTGCAAAAAATACTGATAGATTAACTAGAGGAAGCGTCTTGTCCTCATCCGACCTAGATTATTCGATATTCCTCGACAATAAACGATTAATCAGTGAGGGCAATCAGAGGAACGGATAATGATGAATAAGCTGTAAAAAATAGCAAAATAACAATAATGATTAAAAGTATGTAAAAAATAGGGCTTTGACAAAAGCGTGTCACAGCCCTTATTTCGATTAAACGGTGTGTACCTGTCAACTCTTCGGTCACAAGTCATAATGTTCATAAACATGAGGAGCTGTTTTTTGAAATTGTTCCTTGTGAATCAGAGTTAAACGACAGGCTTACGAACTCTTGATTAAACGGCGTTCAAAAGCTTGCATACGCGGTAACAAGAACAGCCAGGTCAAAAACATGAGAAGCCGTTTTTTCTGGGCTGTTCTTATTACTTGATGCAGGGCAGATTTTTCACAACCTCTTTATTCAGATAAAACCAAGCTTGGATCAGCATTCAACTGATAGCTAGCAAAATTTCTTTTTTGCATTTCCACATGTGCTGCTGCTCCAATCATTGCAGCATTATCTCCACAAAGTCGAAGAGGGGGAATCACTAGTTCTACCTCAGGGAGTTTAGTTGCCAAAGCATCCTGCAATCCTTTACGCAACCCTTGATTGGCCGCTACACCTCCAGCTACAATCAGTTGCTTGACTGGATAATTTTGACAAGCTCGAAGTGTTTTAGTAATCAATACATCGATCACACTTGCTTGAAAACTAGCTGCTAAATCATTTTTGTCTAGATCTTCTCCACGCTGTTGTGCATTATGCACCAAATTGATAAATGCACTTTTTAATCCGCTAAAACTGAAATCATAATTATCTTCATGGATCATCGCTCGTGGAAAATGGTAATTATCTTTTCCCTGATGAGCTAGCTGATCGATTTCTTTTCCGCTTGGGTAAGAAAGACCTAATACTCTTCCAACTTTGTCATAAGCTTCTCCTGCTGCGTCATCTCTTGTCTCCCCAATGATTTCATATGATCCATCTTCTTGCATATAGACTAATTCTGTATGTCCTCCGCTAACAAGAAGTGCCATCAATGGAAACTGGAATGGTTTAACCAGACGGGCTGCATAGATATGCCCTGCCATATGGTTTACAGGAATAAGCGGCAATTGGTGTGCCCAAGCAAAAGCCTTAGCTGCAGAAATACCAATCAGCAACGAGCCGACAAGTCCTGGTCCATAAGTGACAGCGACTGCCGATAAATCTTCTGCCGACACACCAGCTTCTACCAGTGCATCTTCCAAGCATAAGGTAATTTGTTCTACGTGATGGCGGCTAGCTACTTCAGGAACTACGCCACCAAAACGTTTATGACTGTTTATTTGAGAAGCAACGATGTTAGATAAGATCTCTGTTCCATTTCTAACGACCGCTACACTCGTTTCATCACAACTTGATTCAATCGCCAGAATCAATTCTTCATTCATTTCATCGTCTCCGTTTTTAACTTTCTGCTCATAATGATCGCATCTTCCGTCGGATTGCGATAATATGATTTCCGTTTACCTAATATACGAAACTTTTCTGATTCATAAAGTTTTCTTGCTGCTTCATTAGATAGACGTACTTCTAAAAAAACATGCAGCGAATCTTTTATTTGTTCCGTAATCAGTAATTGTAACAAATGCCGTGCATGCCCTTTTCCTTGTTCTGAAACTGCAACAGCAATATTTGTGATCTCGACTTCATCTATTACTTTCGAGTATCCAATAAAGCCACAGATCTGGTTATCTTCAACTAAAAGCAGATAATCAGAGTGAGGCTGTTGGATGTCTGCCAAAAACTGCATTTTCGTCCAAGGTGAACCATGTGGATAAGCATTTTCGCTAATCATCCATACGCATTCTGCCAAGTACGCTTCATCAAAATCTTTTTTTCTGCAAATCAACTAATCTCACTCATTTTCTAAAAGTTTTATCATATCCAATGCATCTTCTTTTGTTTCAGTGTAATATCTTTTTTTGATCGTTGTTGCTTGAAAACCTAACTTCCGATAAAGTCTTTGTGCATCTTGATTACTCATACGCACTTCTAATGACATCGTCTCACAGCGATTCATTATAGCAAAGTTCTCGATTTCGTCAATAAGCAGCGAACCGATTCGTTTACGCTGATATGCCGGTCGAACGGCAATATTCGTGATATGGCAATCTAAACCGAACGCTCTTGAACCGATAAAACCAATCATTCTTCCATTATCAAAGATACCTAGATATAGATGAGGAAGCGGTGACTTCAATTCTGATATAAAGGCACTTTTTGTCCATGGCAATTCGCCATTATAGACTTCTCGTTCGACATCCAGCAGCTCTTTGATATCTTCTGTAGTCAATTCTCTTAGTACGTAACGACGATCGATTTGTTCGATTGTTTTTTCTGTATAAATCATTTTATCTTGAAAAAAGCTTCTGGCATACGCTCTAAATTTTTTCAACATAACTTTCGTCTCCAGGTGTGTGCGTCTCCAACCATTTTTCTTCTGCTTCTACCCGTTTTAAATAGCGAGGAAGAAAATCTTGTTTCTCTGCAACTGGTTCAGCTAAAGCACCTAATTGAGCCACAGTTACACCACTTGGAATATCCCATGCTGGAACTGTATTAATCATTGCACTAGGCAATATTTCCTTTATTTCAGAGAAGAATTTGTGACAATCACTCCCGACGAAATAAATAGCTTCATTCAGCTTTTGTAGTTGTGTGAACAAATCAGAAGCAGAAATATGTACATCTTCAAGTACAGTTTCTAATCTATTTTCTTTCCAGCGGTATGCCCCAGCGTATACATTTTTTCTTCGAGCATCAAACATGGGCACAATAATATTATCCATACCGATGCAATTAGCCGCGATGGTTTTCAGACTAGATACTCCTACTAGCTCTTTATCTAATGTATAAGCAATCGTTTTTGCTGTCGTTACACCTATACGAAGCCCTGTATAAGAACCGGGACCATCAGAAACCGCGATTCGGTCAATGTCTTTTGGACTTATTTGAAGATCTGCAAACAATTGGTCGATTGCAGGCATCAGTGTTACACTGTGGTTGCGTTTGATATTTGTTTGTATTTGTCCAAGAATTTGTTCGTCTTCTACCACACCGATCGCCAAAGTTTGGTTTGCAGTATCTATTCCTAATGTAATCATATATTTGATCCTTTCTGCTATGACATTCTCGCCTTCCATTGTAGCATACTTTTTTATTCTGAGGATGAAAATACCAAAGGCAAAACTAGTACAATGATACATGATTTTCTGCTGGCGGGCAAATTTTGCCCCTTCCTGAAACACAAAAAAGCTGCGGTATCACTCCATTTCCCCACAGCTTTTCCATCTTTTATTTCGTTGATTCTCGAATAATCAACTCTGTTTCCACAATAATCTTTCTTGAAACCGGTGCTTTGGAATTACTTAATTGAAGAATCGTCTCCACTGCTAGCTCTCCCATCCATTCGGTATAAACTTTTACAGTAGAAAGAGAGGGCGTTACATATTTCGCTACACTGACATCATTGAAGCCCATCACAGAAATATCTTCTGGTACCACTAAACCTTTTTCTTGAATCGCTTTCAGTGCGCCAATCGCTAATGCATCATTAGCTGCAAAAAGCGCATCAGGAACATGCGGATTCGTTTTTAAATACTGCTTAACTGCTTGATATCCTGACTCGACAGAAAAATCTGCTTCGATAATTGGACCTTCGTCGTAGCCTTTTTCTGCCAAAACTTGTTGAAATGCCATAATTCTGGGATCTTTTAGCCGCTGATGGTTTTTCTTCGTATATTCTGTTCCAGCAAGCATAGCGATATATTGCGCTTTATGGGAGACAAAGTGTTCAATGACTTTTTGAACACTTGACTTAAAGTCGACAACTAGAGAGTCGATTCCTTGAGAAGTGCCGTCAGAATCTACCAAAAGCAAGGCATTTTGGGATCCTTTCATTTCTAATAACTGAGCTTCGTCGAATTTTCCTAGTGCGATCGTTCCATCTGCCGGAAGATCACTAATGGAATCCCACGTTTCTTTCAATAAAGTAACGTTTGCTTCTTCTGCCTTTTTTTCGATTCCTAGGCGAATAGATAAATAATAAAGATCTTCAAGCTCTTCCGTATCGTCGTACCACTGGATCAGGCGAAGCGTTTGCTTAGTATTTGCTGCATTTTTACGATGTTTCGTATAATTTAAGCGTTCTGCTGCTTCAAAAATTTTTTGCTTTGTGGCTAAGCCAACGGAAAGATCAGGATCATAGTTGAGAACTCTTGAAACAGTAGCAGGAGAAACTCCTGCCAACTGCGCAATGTCTTTAATTGTTGCCATTTGTCTCTCCTCCTTTTTTACGTTTATAAAATTGCAGTAAATCGTTCAAACGCTGCCTGTCCTTTTTCATCTCGCTTGAATACTCCAGCGTCTTCCAGTACACGTGCAAAAACCTGACCTACAGATTTTTGTACGACATCGGTGACCGTATCTTTCGTCAAATCAGGATGTTCTTTTTTCAATTGTTCTGCCCACGGACGATGATATTCAGCCATCTGATTTTCTTCTCCTAATAAGAAATGCTCTACTTCTACTAGTTCTGGTTTCAATCGAGGTGGTAAAACAGCAAGCCCCATTACTTCGATCAACCCAATGTTCTCCTTTTTGATATGTTGGACATCTTTATGTGGATGAAAAATCCCATCAGGATGTTCTTCTGAGACATTGTTGTCTCGAAGGACAAGGTCCAACTCAAAGTAATTGTCCCTTCTTCGTGCAATTGGCGTAATCGTATGGTGTGGTATACCATCTGCTGAAAAAGCTCTGATAGATACTGTTTCATCCGAATATGCTTTCCACTTTTCCAATACTGAGTTAGCTGCTTCAATCAGCAAGTTTTTCTCTGTTGATTGCAAACGGATCACAGACATCGGCCATTTCACGACTCCTGCGATGACTTGCGGATAATCTGCTAGTTTGATAAGTTTTTCTATCGGTGCTTTTGCCATAGGAAATTCATGACGTCCTGCCTGATAATGATCATGAGAAAGAATCGATCCTCCAACAATCGGCAAGTCAGCATTCGAACCAACAAAGTAATGAGGCAAGACTTCAGTAATCCGAAGCAGTCTAGCAAATGTTTCCTTTGTGATTTTCATCGGGCGGTGTTGTTCTGATAAAATGATCGAATGTTCATTGTAATAAGCATAAGGGGAATATTGGAATCCCCAGCTTTCACCGTCTAGATTCATTCGAATAATCCGGTGATTGGTGCGGGCTGGATAGTTCAAGCGACCTCTATATCCTTCGTTTTCCATGCAAAGCATGCAGGTAGGATAGTCTACTTTTACCGCCTCGCGTTCTACTGCGATTTGTTTTGGATCTTTTTCTGGCTTAGATAAATTGATTGTGATTTCCAGTTCACCATACTCCGACTCTGCCGGAAATTTGATGTTTTTTGCGATGGCTCTTGTTTTGATGTAGTCATTTTTCTTACTTAAATTAAAGAAATACTCAGTTGCTTCCTCTGGGCTTTTCGAATAGTGCTGTGCAAAGAATGCATTGACGACTGAAGGTGGCGGTGTGAGAAAATCCATTAATTGCGCTTCAAAAATCTCTTGTTCTGCTGGCAATTCTGAAAGAACACCATTTTCTCTTGCCTTAGCGACAAGCTGATCCAATAAGTCTACAGATTCTTCCTTAACTGGTCTTACTTCAATGCTTTCTAGAGCATCTTCTCCTACCATCCCTAAAAGACGATTCTGTAAATATAAGCGGTCCATTTCCATCCATCCGCCAGCTTCGATCGCAAGTGTGGCAAAATCACAAATCGTTTGACTGATTGACATATCTCATTCCCCTATTCTTCATAACCATTTGGATGGCTGACATGCCAATCCCATGCTGTTTTGATAATTGCTTTGATATCTGTGTATTCAGGTTTCCAGCCCAGAATCTCTCTCGCTTTTTCACTTGAAGCGACTAATCGGCTAGGATCTCCAGCTCTTCTTGGTGCTATTTCTGCTGGAATTTCTTTTCCTGTCACTTCTCTAGCTGCTTCTAGCATTTCCTTGACTGAGTATCCTTTGCTGCTGCCTAAATTGAAGAAGTTGCTTTCATTTCCTTCTTTCAAGTATTCCAAAGCTAAAATATGTGCAGCAATCAAATCTTCTACTTGAACATAATCTCTGATACATGTTCCATCTGGTGTATCATAATCGTCTCCATAAACAGCCAAGGCTTTTCTTTGACCAAGAGCTACTTGTAAAATGATTGGGACAAGATGCGTTTCTGGTGTATGATCTTCTCCGATAGATGCATCTGCTTTTGCTCCGGCTACATTGAAGTAGCGCAAAGCGACATAGCGCATGCCATATGCTTGGTCACACCACTTCATCATTTTTTCCATCATCAATTTACTTTCACCATACGGATTTTTAGGATTAGCTGGTGTATCTTCTGTGATTGGAGACTCTTTTGGTTCTCCGTAAGTTGCTGCAGTAGAAGAGAACACGATTTTATTCACATTGAACTCGTGCATGACTTCAAGTAAGATTTGCATACCGTATACGTTGTTGTTGAAATACATCAATGGTTTTTCGACAGATTCTCCTACTAAAGAGCTTGCAGCAAAATGGATTACTCCTTCAAACGGTTCCTTTTCAAATACGGAACGTAGAAATTCTTTATCCCGGATGTCTCCTTCATAAAAATGAGCATCTGGATGTACTGCTTGTTTGTGACCTGTGAGCAAATTATCTACCACAGCTACTTGATACCCCTTTTGAACTAGCTGGTCTACAGCGTGCGAACCGATATAACCGGCTCCGCCTAGTACTAAAATTGTCATAAAAAACACTCCTTTGATTAGTAAAATTGTGTTTGTTGATTCTATATAATTTAAAAAAACGAAGTTTACTTTTATGGTGAAAACAAACAAAGTAAAATTTCGTAAATTCATATGGTAAATTTATAATAAAACATTTAGTAAACATTTTCAAGGATTTTTTGCAAAGGTTTACAAACAAACGTAAAACTAGCCTTTTTTTCTCTTTTGTTCCATAATAGATATAACAAATAATAAATGAGGTGGATTCAATGAAAAAATTTGTATCTGGAATATTAGTAGGAAGTCTGGCAACAGCCGCTGCCGTTGCTAGTTTGGTCGCTTCTGTGAAAAAAACAGTGATCGATCCAATTGACGAAAAAGAAGCAATGATCGAAGAAAACCGTAAAAAAGCAATGCGCAAACGCGTTTCTCGTTAATAATTATTTAAAAATACGCATGAAGACTTTTGAAAGAACAGATAAGTCATCATGCGTATTTTTATTTGTCAGTCAATATAAGTTGTGCTATTTTATCTGCCTGTCTCAGATTCCATGGATCTGTATAAGGTCTAGCTACTGCTGCAGTTAGCCAATCCACACCTTCAACAGGTATTCCATAGCAATAAAAGTCAGACTGGATTTCCCCTGAAGCATCAATCACGCGATTCGTACCTCGCTCAACATCTATAGCTTCTGAATGATAACTTCCTGTATTATCTGAAAATGAAAAAGGGCGAACAAGTTTGTTTTCCTTCAAATTTTTTATGACAGGATTACTTGAACGAGAAAAGCTTGTTTGTGGCAATCGAGCTTCAATCAAATAGCGACTGCTGATTTCTTTATCTTGTAGAGAAATAACATAGCGGTTGTGCTTTTGCTGAATATCAAGTGGCGGTTCGATCAAATGAAAAATACCCGCATCTATCAGTGCTGCTAATTCTTTCGTCCGAATGACTGGCGGACCGATCGTTAAAAAGCTATTTAGATGAGTAAACCATCCCCATAGTATTTCTTTGTATTCCTTTGCAGAAAAAACGTGCCATTCAATAGCCTGCCGGATTGGATCACGCCAGTCTTTTAATGCATCAAATGTTGAAGCAAATGCTCCTGTGCAATTGCCTTTTTCCGCTTCTTTTATCTGCCCTTCAATAAATGCTCGGCTAGCTTCTGCAAAGGACTCATCCTGATAGGTAAGAGGAATTTCTAAATACGACCAATCCCATCTATAAGGGATTAGTGCTGGATGCTTTCCGAGATACTCCTCTGAAGAGAGGGAGAGAAAATCATGCTCAAAATTTTTCTTTGGAATCGGCAAATGATATTCTTCGATGATTTTCTTGTAATAAAACAACTCAACGTCTTTTTTCAGATAGTCAAAAAATGTTTCGCCAGTCAAAAATCCCGACTGATGCCATTGCTCCAGGTTTTCTTTTGTTAGTAACCGTGGCCATGCCATTGCTCCGCCTTGCTTTTGGTTTCTTCCTCGAGGGTAATAAGGGAGCCCCCTTCTTGATCCACTGTATACAATCGGTTCCTTGCCTGATGGATGATAGACAAGTTTTCCTTTTTCGTTCTCGAAGCGCCCTCCTCTTGATACTGTAAACAATCCGACATAATCAAAAAAACTTAAGCCTAGACCTCTTAAAAAGACATTTTCTTTAGGCGGTATCTTCGAAAGATCGACATCTGCAGGATTAGAAGGAAGCTGATACAGTAAATCATTTTTCTTTGCGTAGTCTACCCACACTCTTTCTTCTTCTGTCTCATCATTTTCCCAGTGACCGCTTGCTAAAACAAGCTGATCGATAGAATAGCTTTGCTGATCTGTCTGTAAAAGATAACCATCTTTTCTTTTGCTGACTTTTTTTACTAAAGAATAAACAAACTGAATAGAAGCTGGAAATTCTTCTTGCAACTTTGAGAAAAACCAGCGTTGATAGAGTCCGTATAAACATCGAGTAGATTGCTGATCTTTTTCCAGACGATTGATTTCTTCTATAATTAGTTGCTTATTTTTGGTTACCGTCTGTTCGATATAATCTGTAGCAGGTCCTTTACTCCATTGAAACAAGTTGGGTCCCTGTGTTACCAATCCTCCACTGGACAATGTTTCATCTGTAAAAAGCGTCACTTGTTGAGAAACAGAATTCATTAATAACTCCGGTGGCTGATTCAACCGCCAAACTCGACCTCCAGGACCATTGGGATCCAAAAGAAAAAGTTCAAGAGAATGTCTGTCCTGATTATTATGGAGAATCCTTTCTGCTACACTTAATCCTCTAGGTCCGGCACCAATGATCCCTATTTTCATTTGCATGCCTCCATTTCGATAAATTTTTTCAATAAAACAGCATGGTTCTGATGTTCATTTTTTGCACCATAAACAAAAGTAATGACTGGATGTTCTTTCATAAGTTGACTGAGTTTAAAAATAGCTTGCTTCTTTTCTTCTTCGAAAATCAATTCTTGCTGGTATTTCTTTGCAAATGAAGCAAATCGTTCTGGTACATGGTCAAAAGTTTTGCGTGCTTCATTACTAGGTGCAATTTCTTTCAACCACAGATCTAACTGCGCTTTTTCTTTTGAAATTCCTCGGGGCCAGAACCTATCCACGAGTATTCTATAGCCATCCTCTTTTTCAGCATCAAGGTAAACACGTTTTAATTTGATCATAGTTGTTTCCTTCTTTCTGCCTTTTCGCTTAGCTTATATATGTAGATAATAGCACAAAATAAAAAAAATGAACGGCACAACTATCCATTGCGCCGTTCATGTGATCTTGGTCAAAATCTAATGATTGATTCGGTTTTTAAAGCTGTCATACAATCATCTGTTTTATACTTTTTTACTTTTGATTTTTCCAGACCATCCGTCATATCCACCCTTAAGTAAATAAATCTCTTGATAACCTGCTTTACGTAATTTATTTGCTGTACGGATGCTCAAACTTTTCTTTTGATCGTAAATATAGACAGGCTGGTCTTTTCGAATAGATCCTAATGAATCTTTCAAAACAGTGTAAGGGATGTTTCTTGCACCTAAAATATGCCCAGCATCAAACACATCTTTTTCGCGAACATCGATTACTTGTGCTTTTCTCATTCCTTCTCGAAATTCTTCTTCTGTCAAAGTCGTTGCTGAACGCTTGGCCATTACTCGTAGATAGACTTCCCAAAAGATGATTGCAAGCACAATCAATAGCAAAATGATATTAATTACCCATAAAACCATGTAATGCCTCCGTTTTTTTAAGCAAATTTCAAGGCTAATGAGGCAGCGCCAATGACACCAGCTTCATTTCCAAGCTCTGCTAATTTGATTTTTGTTGATTCTCTTACTTGCGGGAAAGTAAATTCTTTAAAATATTTCTCTACACGGCTGCGTAAAAATTCTCCTGCTGCCGATACTCCTCCACCTAACACAATACTTGACGGATTCAATGTATTCCCCAAGTTGGCGCAAGCTAAACCTAAGTAGAAGCATACGCGATCAACAACCATCAATGCAAACGGATCGTCTTCTTGAGCCATTTCAAAGATATCTTTACTTGTTACTTCTTCACCGTTGTCTAACATTGCTTTCAGTTTTGAATCTCCTGCGTATTCTTCTGCCAAGTAACGACCTAGACGTACCACACCAGTAGCGCTAGACACAGTTTCTAAACATCCGCGTTTACCGCAAGTACATTCGAACCCTTCAGGATCCACAGTGATATGGCCGATCTCTCCGCCTGCTCCGCTCACGCCGTGAATCAAATTTCCGCCAGCAACGATACCACCGCCAACACCTGTTCCTAGAGTAACGAATACAACGTCTGGATCGTTTTCTCCAGCACCTTTCCATCGTTCACCTAAAGCAGCAACATTCGCATCATTATCGATAGCGAATTTGATTCCTGTTCCTGCCTCGATCAGTTTTTTCACAAATTGAACTTCTGTCCAGTTTAAGTTATACGCACCAATAACCGTTCCAGCTTCGCTGTCCACGCTTCCTGGGGTACCCATGCCGATTCCGATAAAGTCTTCGGCTTTCATATTATATAAATTCAAACGATGGTTGATTGATTCAATGATTTCAGGAACGATATGCTTACCATCATCCAAAATATTGGTATCGATGCTCCATTTTTGTTGAATCTCTCCTTCTGGTGTTAAAATTGCAAATTTTGCTGTTGTTCCACCTAAATCAATCCCAATAATCTTCTTGTCCATTACAAATTTCCTTTCTTTCGGCTTTCTTCAATTCGGTGCTCTCTTTTTAATATGCGCCACGCTGTCATGTATGTATCATGATCAATCAAACGGCTATCATACAGATTACGCAATTCGATAGTCATTAATTCAATGTCATAGATGCGTGCACCCACATAGATAAAGATGCCAAATTTTTTGAACAGCTGCTGTACATCATATAAGCTCTCCATCTTTAAGCACTTCCTTCATATTATACAAGTAAACCATATTTTTTTAAACCCAGTAAAATACATATTACAAAAAGAAATACAAAAACTAGTGTAGAAAGAATCCTTTGGTGTATCGAATAGCTTGTCTGTTGTTTCGGTAGACCCAAAACATTCCCTAACACTAATCCGCCAATTAGCCCACCGACATGTCCCCAAACATCTACAGAGGTATCCAGAAGACCAAAAACAAATGTCAACACAATAAATAAAAGAAAATGTCTGACTAGCTGCTGGATCGCTGGATTATGTTTAAAATGAAACCCTAAGATAAACAACGCACCGAACAAACCGAATATCGAAGTACTCGCACCACCAGACAGAACATTCGCTTCGTTAAAAGCAAAGCTTGCTGTATTTCCCATTATCCCGCTGAACATATAAATCAAGAAAAAACGCCAATGGCCATAGATTGCCTCGATTTGCTGCCCCATAAAATACAATATCAGTGAGTTCATTACGAAATGCATCAGTCCAAAATGGATGAAGATTGGTGTCACTAAACGCCACCATTCATTGAAGTGAACAAGATAAGGACCATACATTCCGGCATAATAAGGGATCTCAAGTCGCGGAAATAATTCCATCATGAGGAAGACCGCTGTCTGTATCCCTAAAAAAGCATAGGTCCATAACGGTCGTCTTAACCATGCACGCAATTTTATTTGCTGTTGATAATTCATGAAAACCTCCCATTTCATTTTAGTCAATAAACAATTGTTGGATCTTCTGATCAAAGCTCTCCGGTTGCCATTGTTCATTCAATTGTTCACGAAAAACAAGGCTACATGTTTTTTTATGAAAATTATTTAAATACCGGTCGTAATAACCACCGCCAAAACCGATTCGATAACCGGCTCTATTGTAGATAATACCTGGTACAATGAGGAGATCGATCATCTCCGGCAAATAGAGCTTCTCTGATTGTGGCTCAAGAACACCAAAACTCGAACGTACAAGAACGGACTGTTCATCCATTTCATAAAACGCCATCTGACGTTTCGGCAAAGTTTTAGGTACAACTATTTTCTTTTGTTCTTTTTCTGCTCGTTGGATAACCGGCTGTGTATCCAGTTCAAATTCATTCGATAAAGTCGTCCCTATCACTTTTGCTGACTTCCAGTACTCGCTGGCGAATAGCTGTTTATAGATTCGCTGTTCTTTTTCCTTTTTCTTGCCACTTTTGGCCAGATTTTTCAGCTTTTCGATTCCTTTCCGGCGTAATATTACTTTCAATTGGTCCAAAAACTCACCCTTCCTTCTCTCATAAAATGGTATAGGAAAAAAAGAAAAATAGCAATCGAACTTTCAAATAAATGCATAAATAGAATAAAAAGAAGACCTAGAAATGATTGGCCTTCCTTTTTTAATGAATTTCAACTGTTCAGCGCGTGTTTTTGTCTGATAAAAAGTGCATACAGAAAATATGGCGCACCAAAAAGGGCAATCAAAATTCCTGTAGGTACTTCCCCACTTGGTAGAATCACTCTAGCAACCATATCTGCACTAAGCACAAAAATGGAACCGAACAAACCGCTCAGAACAAAGGTCCAGTTATTTTCTTTACGTACGACTAGCTTCGCAGCATGAGGAGCTAGTAGTCCTACAAAAGATAAACTACCTGTCACCGCTACACTACCGCTTGCCAAAGCAACAGCTAACAACAAAAGGATTTTTTGACTTTTAGCCACGTTAAGGCCTAATCCTTGCGCGCGTTCTTGACCAAATGATAGCAATCCAATCCTCTGTGCATAAAGTCCTCCTAGCGGAATTAAGATAACCGCCCATGGAAGCAATGCCCAAACATAAGGCCAGCTCGCACCCCAGATTGATCCCGCTAACCATGCATTCACAAATCCATAATTTTCCTTAGATAATTGGATCGTGCATAGCAATGTTAATGCAGAAAGGCCGGCATTAACGGCAATACCGGACAATAAGATTCGATTCATACCCAAAAAGCCATTTCGATCATAGGCCGCAAGATAGACACAGCAAGCAGCTAAAACACCACCTAGAAAGGCTACAACTAGCAATAGAAACGGCAGCGAATAGTGCGAAAAGAAACCTAAATAAAGCATCACTAAAAATCCTGCTCCGGCATTAATGCCCAATATACTAGAATCTGCCAATTCATTTCTTGTTACTCCTTGCAAGATATAACCAGAAACGCCAAGACAAGCTCCTGCTAATAAACTGATCAGTAATCGAGGAACTCGAAATTCTCTAACAATCAGCGCCAAAGAAGATGATTCTTTCCCTATGAACGTGGCAAAAAGCTGATCCAGGTAAATAAAAGGCGTACCAATCATTAAACTACCTATAGACAGGATGACAAGTACAAAAAGCAAGAAATAGAACGTCCAATATATTTTTTTCACCGTTGTTCCCTCCTTACTTGTATCAGTAAAAACGGAACGCCAATCAATGCAATGACTAATCCAAAAGGTGTTTCAAAAGGGGGATTGATCATCCTCGCTGTAAAATCCGCCAACATAACCAATCCACCGCCAACTAAAAAAGAGACAGGTAGAACATAACGATAGTCCGTTCCAACCATTCCACGAACAACTGGCGGAACCAACAGTCCAATAAAGGAGACTGGACCGACTAACGAAACTGCTATGGCTGCCAACACTGCGACTAGACAGAAAACAATCAACCGCGTTCGTTTAGGATGACTTCCAAGAGCTAATGCATGTGTTTCACTCAAATGAATCAAAGATATTGCTTTTCCTAATGAAAAAGAAACCAAAACAGCAAGTATATATAAAGGAAACAATACTGCTAATTGTTTCCATGTGATATTGGCAGCTCCGCCTACAAACCAAAAAGCAAGATCCTGCTGCAGATTAAAGAATTGGGTCAGTGCTTGGCTGATAGCAGTAAAAAAAGAACTAATAGCTACGCCAGCTAAAATAAGCTGTAAAGGATTCATGCCCATTTTCGAAAACTGCAAAAAACCAAATACGAGCAAAGTTACAGCAAAAGAACCTGCCAATGACATTAGAAATACAGAAAAATCAGAAGCTTTAGGCCAAAAAGCAAAACTAAGGGCCATTGCCAACGAAGCACCCGCGTTGATTCCTAGTAAGCCTGAATCTGCTAAAGGATTTCTTGTCACTCCTTGCATCAATGCACCGCTCAATGCAAAACAACTCCCTACAAGAAATGCTCCCGCCACACGAGGCAAACGAATATTTCGTATGATTTGGTGACTTTGTTTTGATCTATCAAAATCAAACAACGCCTGCCAAAAATCTGCTTTTCCCACAGTCGCTGCGCCATTTGAAAGAGCAACAAAAAAAATAATCAAAAGAACAAAACAGACCAAAAGCAGGAGTCTATTTTTCTTCATAGTCCTCATAATTGATCCTCCTGCTCTTTTGGCAACAAATCATAGGTTAGAAAAACTGGTTTATTTGTTCTTGGAAGCGTGACAATCGTTGCATCAATCTCAAATATTTTTTTCATACACTCTTTTGTGATCACTTCTTCAGGTGTACCTTCTGTGATCAACTTACCGTTTTTCATTGCTAATAAATAATCTGAAAAACGTGAAGCATGATTAATGTCATGAATCGACATCAAGATCGTTGTTTGTTTCATTTGATTGATTTCAGTCAATAACTGTAGGATCTCTAATTGGTGTGCCGGATCTAAAAATGTTGTCGGTTCATCCAAGATCAAGATATCTGTTTCCTGAGCAAGCGCCATAGCGATCCAGACACGCTGGGTTTGTCCACCAGACAGCGTTGCGATATCCCGCATACGAAATCCAGCTAGACCTGTAGCATCCAACGCCCACTCGATTGCTTCATGATCTTGCGTGTCCATGCCACTGAACAGTTTTTGATAAGGGTATCGTCCGTAAGATACTACTTCTTCTACTGTCATACCTGTAGGGTGTTCACTAGTTTGTGCTAATAATGCAATTTTTTTTGCAAGTTCTTTTGAACTGTATGTAGAGATATCAGAGTTATTGACAATGATCTTTCCTGATTTCACAGGTAGTATACGGGTAAAACTTTTCAATAAAGTAGATTTTCCACTTCCATTTGGCCCAATCAAACTAGTGATTTTCCCTTCAGGAATCGTAACAGACATGTTTTCAATGATTTTTTTGTTTTCGTAGCCGGCTGCAATGTCAGCTGCTCTTAATCTCGTCATTTCACCCATCCTTTCGCTGAAAATCATTCTCAATTATGACGCTGTTTCAACATTTCGTCAAGCGCTACTTTCATATCTATAGCCAAATGAAGCGGTTGACAGCGTTCGAAATATCAGGAATAATAACCAATGAGAAAGATTCTCAATTATGTCAGGAGGAAAGAAATGAAATTAAAAACAAAAGTATTCACATTATCTAGCATATTGCTGCTGGCTGGAGTACTGAGCGCTTGCTCCCCCTCTTCAGATAAAGAAACAGCTACAACTGCCAATTCGACGACTTCATCCAATAGTACTCATACAGTCACAGATACACTTGGACATAAAGTAGAGATTCCAAACGCGCCCAAACGGATCATCGGCAGTTACTTAGAAGACTATCTGATTGCACTAGGAGAAAAACCTATCGCCCAGTGGACTGTTGGCAGTGGTTCCATTCAAGATTATCTGCAAGATGATTTAAAGGATGTCCCAACGATTTCTTATGACCTTCCTTATGAGAAAGTGTTAAGCTTTGAGCCTGATTTGCTGTTGATTTCTTCTTCCGCTACTGTCGAAGGCGGGAAATACGAACAATATAGCAAAATCGCGCCAACTTATGTTGTAAAAAACGGAACAGATGTCACATGGGAAGAACAACTAAAAGATGTCGGCAAAGCTTTGGCAAAAGAAAAAGAGGCAGAAAAAATCATTTCCGATTATCAAAAATCCATCAAGAAAACTCGAGAAGAACTAGCAGATAAAATCGAGAACAAGACAGCTGCAGTGTTGTGGGTGACCAACAACTCAGCCTTTATGGTCAGCAAAAATCGGTCAAGTGGAAGAATCGTATACGACGATCTGGAATTTGGTGTTCCTGATCTAGTGGAAGAGGTCTCCAAAAAAGCCACTTCTGACTGGTCTGCTGTTTCCTCTGAAAAGCTAGCTGAATTAGATGCTGACTACATCATCCTTGTGAACAGTGACAAAGATGCTGCCATGTTCAATGAACCAAGCTGGAAGAATCTTAAAGCAGTGACAGACAATCATGTACTGCAATTCGGACCTGAATCTAGCTGGCTATATAACGGACCTATTGCCAGTCAGGAAATGGTCAATGATATCAAAGAAAAACTAAATTGATTTTAACTAAAAAAAGCATCTTCACGATTAGTCGTAAGATGCTTTTGTTCTTATTAACAAACTAGACGCATAGATTTTATTCTTCTTTTGAAGCAACCCTATTTTTTACTCTTTCCCATTTTTGAAAACGATGGGCATATAGATTTTCTTGATCCGTTATCCCCTCATACTCCTCTATAAGGGTGAAGTCTGAAAAATCAATATTCCCAATATACGTATCGCCTTCAAACGTGCTATCGATCAATGTTCGCCAGATCCGACCAGTGTAAGGAAGAAGTTCTTGAAAAATCCGACTACCACCCGAAACATAGATATCTTCTGAGATCGTTTGACTATACGACAAAAGTTCATCGATCGAATGCATTACTTCCGCATTTTCTTTCGTACGAAAATTTGGTTGCGTTGTCAACACGATGATATGGCGATAAGGAAGTGAAAGATCCCCCATTCCTTCATAGGTCTTTCTTCCCATCACTAAAATTCGATCCATTGTATGTTCGCGAAAGAAACGCATATCATTTGGCAATCGCCATGGTAACAAACCATTTTTGCCGATCAGACCATTTTTATCTTGTGCCCACATGGAAATAAACATATTATCCGCTCCTTATGATTTTAGATGTTTTGAGATAAAAAAAGTCTCAATTCTTTGACCAGCAAGGAATTGAGAACTTTAAAAACATTATTTTGTTTCACGGTGCAAAGTAACTTTGCGTTCGCGTGGGCAATATTTTTGTTTTTCCAAACGATCAGGATTGTTACGTTTGTTTTTGCTTGTTAGATAGTTACGTTCTTTACAAGAAGTACACTCTAAAGTGATGTTTACGCGCATGTTTTTCCCTCCCATTTTTACAAGAATCCTCTAAGATGACTCTCAGACTTGATTATCTTACCATGATTTTTTCTAGATTGCTAGTGTTTTTCACGATTTTGTTAAGTAAAACTACTTGACGATAAATACAACGGTTTTACTTCTCAGACAAAATCTTTTTCTTTTTGTATAAATACCCTTACACTTGTTTATAGAGACTATGTTTTTTTAAATAAAGGAGGATACTAATATGCCATGGAACATGAAGGACTTTCCTGCATCAATGAAAAACTTAGATAAACTGACAAGAAAAAAGGCGATCGACATCGCAAATGCTCTATTAGACGAGGGTTACCCTGATAGCCGTGCGATCCCAATTGCCATTGATCAAGCAAAAGAGTGGTATGAAAATGCTAGTGAATCAGAAAGACGAACATTCGAAAAAGAAAAAAATCCAAGTAAGTCGGATAAACATGATACGAATCCTCGTGCCGGAAAATTGCTTGATTCAGATGTGATCGTAGAATATGCCGAAGAACAATGGATCGTGAAATCTAAAGGAGCAAAAAAGGCTAGCAACCATTTTGATACAAAGAAAGAAGCGATCGAAAAAGGAAAGCAAGTAGCACAAAACAAAGAATCAACTTTGGTCATTTATAAAAAAGATGGGACAAAAGAAAAAGAAATCGATTATTGAACATATGTAAAGGGGTTGTGACGAAAATCGTGTCACAACCCCTTATGTTCGAAACAATGGTGTTCCTCTGCCAACTCCGAACCACAAGTCATAATATCTATAAAACGGGAAGAGCTGTTTTTTGAAATTGTTTCTTATCACTCGGTGTTAAACGGTAGGAGAAAACCTATTTTTTATTGATATTTGATTTTCATCAAACAGTCACATAGTCGATTGCTTCTGCTTGCGGAATCGTTTCATCTACAAAGTAGACTTTATACCATGTCAAGAAACTGAAGATTGTCCAGATTTTTCTTTGCTCTTCTTTACGTCCTTCGTGATGGTCATCTAGCAACTTCATGATTTTTTCTTGATCAAAAAATTCTTTTGCAAAATCTGCTTCGAATAATGCTTTGACTTGTTCGTAGCCGTGTTCTTCTTTCAACCAAGCTTTGATTGGCACAGGGAATCCTAATTTCACACGATTCGACCATTCTTCCGGAAGATGTTTGTTCGCAGCTTGTCTGAAAATATCTTTTGTGTTGTTTTGATTCAATAAGAACTTACTTGGTATTTGTTGAGCCAATTTCATGACTTCGATATCCAATAAAGGTACTCGGACTTCCAAAGAACTTGCCATAGAAAGTTTATCTGCCTTCAACAAGATATCTTTTGGCATCCATTGATGAAGATCGACATATTGCATCTTATTGACTTCATCTTTGATTCCTTCTGTTTTGTCGTAATGAACAGTCATGATTTCATCCACAGATGGTGCTGTTTGATATTTTGGTGTCAACACTTCTGATGCTTCTGATTCTTCGAACACTCGAGCATGACCGATAAAATATTCTTTTGCAGGAGCAAGTGATTCATATAAATGGATCCGTCCATGGAAATTTTTCATTTTTCCGATTTTACGTCCTAAATTATAGCGTGTTCCTTTTGGTAATTTTTTCAATCCTTGAGCAATCACACGGATGAATTTTGAATTCGTATGGAATCCATACGTTTGGTATCCCGCAAACAGTTCATCCGCCCCTTCTCCAGATTGGACTACCCGCACGCTTTGTGAAGCAAGATTTGCTAAAAAGTACAAAGGTACGCAAGAAGGATTTGAATCAGGTTCATCTAAGTGATACTGGATCAAAGGGAATGCTTTGAACGACATGTCTCCGTCGATCACTGCTGCTGTATTATCTAAGTCCAATAGTTCGGTTAGTTTTCTGGCTTCAATCGCTTCATTATAGGTTTTATCATCAAACCCGATTGAGAAAGAATGATCTGGTTTCAATACAGAGGTTACATAACTGGAATCAACCCCGCTGGATAAGAAAGAACCAACTTCTACATCACTGACCGTATGTGCTTCAATAGAAGCTTGAACGGTTTCGTCGATTTTTTCGATCCATTCTTGTCGGGAATGCGTTTCTTTTGTTTCAAAATCTGCATCCCAATATTGCTGAATGTCTAGTTTTCCATCTTTATACGTATAATAATGGCCTTCAGGCAAACGATAGACATCTTTGAAGAATGTTTCGCCGTTTAATGGAGAATATTGGAAAGTCATATAAGGTTTCAACGCTTCTTTGTTCAATTCTTTGTTAAAATCAGGATGAGGCAGAAAACTTTTGATTTCTGAACCAAACATAAATGTTCCGTTCATTTCTGCATAATAATATGGTTTGATCCCAAAGTGGTCTCTTGCACCGAATAACTCATTCTTTTCATTATCCCAAATAGCAAAAGCAAACATTCCGCGGATCTTTTGCAATAATTCTGTTCCCCATTCTTCGTAACCATGCAAAAGGACTTCTGTATCTGCATGTGTTTGAAAAACGTGGCCAGCTGCAATCAATTCTTCTCTCAAAGGCTGGTAATTATAGATTTCGCCATTAAAAATAATGATCTTTGTCCGATCTTCATTGTAAATAGGCTGAGTACCGCCCTCTAAGTCAATAATACTTAATCTTCTGAATCCTAAAGCAACATGTTTATCGATATATTCTCCTGAACTATTAGGTCCACGGTGAACGATTCGATCCATCATTGTATTAATAATTGTTTTTTTGTTGTCCTTGTCGTTAACAAAACCTACAATACCGCACATTTAACTTTCACATCCTAATATAAAATTACTGTTTATTTCATTCATATGCATCTTATCATAGAATAAATAGCGGACGAATATTTTCTCTCTTACAGTTTCGTCACGTGAAAACAAAAGATGAAAGTTTCTGTTTTTACAGAAAATAAAGTCCCAATATCTAATTTACCATGTTTTCTTTTTTGAGGCTATCTTATTCTCTTCGTGTTAAAAAAATATTAGTGGATGCTATTTCCAAAAAAACCAGCAAAAAAAGACACGACCTAAAGATCGTGTCTAATTATGACTGTATCAGAAAATATGATACCAAACGGATCTATTCATTAATTAATTGACATAGTTTATCTGTTGCTCTTTTATGACTGGATAACTGACCAATTCATGACGATCCAAGTCTTCTTTATTCATATTTACAGCAGTAATCTGACTGTCTTCATACGTACGATAATAATAAATCCCTTTATCAATGTTACAGCAAGAAGAATAAATCGTATATTCGTATTTTCCTTCTCCAGTATCGCATACTCCTTTTTGTTGCTCGACTGAGCCTAGTATATGAAAAAATTGACTGATACTTTCAGATTCTGAATCACCTGATGCAGCATTCATTTTAGTAAATGTGGCTTTTACAAATCGAGAAACAGAAGAGAGATCTCCAGGTAATCCCAATCCTCCCATCCCACGACTATAAACATTCAAGCTGATCTGGTTTGAAAAATGATTTTCTGGTGTTCCATTTGATAGCGAGCGATAATTGTTCAGATTAAATAATTGATAATCAAATGGCGGATTATTTGTCAACACACCGACAGGATTATCATATAAATGAAGTCCATCTTTCATACTTTCAATTACTATCGATTTTTCTTTATCAGCTAATAACCAGTGTAAAGGTGACAAGGGTAGTTTTTCACTAAAATCGATATTGACTAGATTGATAGTAGCCAATAATTCTTTAGCTTCGTCTATGGTTGAGCATTGCCCTAGTATCCATGGAATAAACTCAAATGGTGCAACGTTATCTTTTCCTTCTTGTAATTCTTTATAATCAGCATTGCCAGGAAAATTCAGTCCTGCCATACTCAATCCTTTTTCATTTGTAGCCTCATAATAGAGTGGATAGTTGGCTACCCCAGCTGCTATCCCAATCATTGCATAATGTTTATCTAAATTTTTTACCTTTCTAAAATCGAAACGATAATTTCTTGGAGTAATAGTGACTACTTCATTATAAGACATCTCATAATCAAAATTCCTTCCAAAATAATGGTCTTTCGTCGCATAAGTGATTGCGGTACACATCGTTTTCCCTCCTAAAACAAATCGTTTTTACACTTTTATCTTACATCTAGTATTTTTTTTATCAAAAAAAAGGCCAAAGAAGATTGATTTACTAGCATTTATAAAAAATAGTACTCAGGGGGAATCAAAAAATATTGTAGGCTAAAAGTACAACAAAAATAAGGGGCTGTGACAAAAGCATTGTCACAGCCCCTTATTCCTTCATAAGCTTGCATCTGCGGTAATAAGCCCAACCAAATGAAAAAATAGGAAGAGCTATTTTTGTTTGGCCGTTCTTATTACTTGATGCAGGACAGCTTCTTTACAACCTCTAATCGTTAATATATAAGGAAGGTACAGGATTTGAACCTGCGCGCCGGTATTAGCCGGTTCGCCGGATTTCGAGTCCGGTGCATTACCACTCTGCCAACCTTCCGTAAGTACTATTTTTAAACTTTTTCCACGAAATGTCAAGCCTATTTCTAATAGATAAATAACAGAAATCGCTTTTTTTAGCAAAAAAGTCCATTGACAGTTTGCAGCCAACGGACTTACCGATCAAATTCATACTGATAGAACACTATCTGATTATTTCAGGATTATCTAATGCTAAAATCGAGTCAATTGTCCGTTTGATCAGTGCAATGATTTGTTCTTCTGTTGGATGCATGATATTTGATGACATCAATGACGCTAAGCCAGTCACTGCTACCCACGTACCAGTATGCAGAGCATCGACATATTCATCCGATAATTGATTGTATCTTTCATCTTCTTTAACTATTTCACAGAAATAATTGTATGAAAAATCATGCATTTTCTTTCCGTCCCCATGTTCATCAATGTACAATGCCATGTAAAGACTATGATTCTTTTTTGCAAAGTAGATATAGTTCAAACCGAGATCAATGATTTTATCACCAGTACGTTCAATAGGGAAAACATCTTCTTTTAGTTGTTCAAAGATAGAATCCAGCAACGTATTTTTTAAATCTTCCATGTTTTTGAATTCCAGATAAATCGGCTGTGTCGAAATCCCCATCTTTTTAGCAATATTTCTCGCAGTAAATCCTTTAAACCCTTCCTTTGCAACAACATCATAAGCAGCTTTTAGAATTTGATCCTTGGTATAGACTTTTCTTCTCATTAAAACTCCCCCACTTCTTTACTGCAGTATATGTTGTTTTATTGTACCCTATTTTTAGCATTTTTTGCAAACATTTTACTCAAAACGTTATATTTTAAATTTTTTTCTCAGTCTTCTTTAACTTTTTTTGCAAAATTAAAAAAATTTGGTTAAATTCAATGGGTTCCCTTACATTTTTAGTTTTGACCTAAATGATAGTTGACCAAATCTTTCATTTCAAGTTATAGTTAAAGAAAATGAAAAAGAAGGTGTGTAATGGAAAACGAAACTGACGTTATTTATATTCATCCTCAAAAACGAATCGTTTCACAGAAAAGAAAGTATTTTTATCTTGGTTTTACAGGTGCTTTTTTTCTTTTTATTGGCTTGCTTTCTGGTACTCCTACTGATAATTGGAGTGGATTGCTAACTATTCTTACCTCGCCAAGCAATCTTTTGACAGATTATTTTGCTTTAGGCGGTTTCGGAAGCGCATTCATAAATGTGGGGATTTTGACCTTACTTTCTGTGCTTTTAGCTTATCGGCACAAGGTGATTTTAAACGGTCCCTTATTTGCTTCGATTCTAACAGTTACCGGTTTCTCTTTTTTTGGCAAAAACCTTTATAATTCTATCTCAATCATTTTAGGTGTGTATCTATACGCTGTATTTGTCAATAAACCTTTTTCTCAGTACATCATGATCGGACTGTTTGGTAGCGCATTATCACCGGTCGTTAGTTATATCACTTTTGGTATGCGTTTTCCTTTACTGATAGGTATTTTATTGGGGAATTTAGCTGGCATAGCAATTGGTCTACTTCTTCCGCCCTTAGCTGCTCAAACTTTAGTTTTCCATCGTGGATTTACACTTTATAATATTGGATTCACCTCTGGGTTGATTGCGATGACTTTTACTGCTGTTTTGAGGTTATTCAGCTATTCAATCGTCGAAAATACATTGGTTTCCAATGAATATCACTTTCCTCTCATTTGGATTATTTTTGGCTTTTTTTCGCTGACAGTCGGAATTGGTTTCTATTATAATTCCTTTCGGCTTTCGGGGATTCGAGAGATTTTCGATTCATCTGGAAAATTGACAACTGATTTCATTGCTAATTCTGGTATTGGTGCTACTTTGATCAACATGGGCTTAGTTGGTCTGATGCTGTCTTCTTATGTTTTACTGGTTGGCGGTCAGTTAAATGGACCTGTCATCGGTGCTATTTTATCTGCGGTTGGTTTCAGTGCTTTTGGTTGTCATTTAAAAAACAGTTTTCCGATACTAGTCGGAATATTTATTGCTTCTTTGTTTGGAACTTTTCATGAGATCACCAGTACTGGCATGCTTGTTGCAGCTGTGTTTGGGACAGGTCTCGCGCCCATAAGCGGTTTTTACGGCAGTTTTTACGGTGTAATAGCTGGTGTGCTACATATTGCTCTTGTCCATAACGTCAGCACTTTACACGGAGGACTAAATCTATATAACAGTGGTTTTTCAACTGGTTTCGTTGCAGGTATCCTTGTACCGATACTAGATAACTTTACCGCTGTCAGAAAGGAAAAAAAGACACTTGGAAAAAGAATTATCAAAAAGAATCATCGATGAGCTTCTTACTTATTTATATTCCCATGAAATAACTGAAATACGTATTGGAGTAGAATTTGCTGAGGAAGGGCTTTTCATAGAGATACAGGGTACGGCAGAAACTCAGCCAGAAGATTTAGATGTACTTGCTGATTTGCTGAACAATCCTCGGGACCCTAGTATGGAAATCTACTATCAGGAACTATTAGGTAATCCCCGACATGATCGGGAAGATTATCATCTGTTAGGTAGTTTGATTGATGACGTGGAAATCATGTACGCCCAGCCGATTATCAATATTAAGATCTTTCGACGTGCTTCTCCTCGTTCCTATTATTAACCCTATTTTCTATTTATAAAAGACTGAATCAAAAAAGCAGCTCCTGAAAGTTCGATTAAAATCTACTTTCAGGAGCTGTTCAAGCTTGACATTATTGATTTTCCAATCCTTCATACACTTCATCTGTTACAGGTTCTAAAAACTCTGAGTTTCCGGAAGTGATCGCTAAATGTTCAAACCAACTGTCTTTTGTAGCACCATGCCAGTGTTTGATTCCTTTGTGCGTCACCACAACGTCTCCAGCTCTTAATCGTCTTGCTGGCTTTCCTTCTTCCTGGTACCATCCTTCTCCGCCAGTCACAAGTAAGATTTGATATCCATCTGTATGGACATGCCAGTGATTGCGACAACCTGGTTCAAATGTTACATTCCCTACACCAACAGAAACTTCGGGATCATTCACTAACATATTCAGATAGCTTTGCCCAGTAAATACCTGAGCGTAAGCTTCGTTTTTTTCCCCTGCTGGAAAAATCACGCCATTGTGTATTTCTTCGTATTTTGTCATCATTTACGCCTCTTTCTTGTTTACGCTGTTTCCTTCTAGATAGATTTCTTTTGCTAAGTTAAAAGCTGACCAAGCTTTTGGCCATCCTACATAAAAAGCTAAATGGGTAATGATTTCTGCTATTTCTTCACCAGTAATGCCATTTTGTTTGCCAATCTTCAGATGAGCTGGCAATTGTTCAAAATTTCCTCCTGAAATTAATGAAGATATGGTGATGATACTACGCTGATGAGCAGATAATTCTTCTCTGGACCATACTTGTCCAAATAAAACATCATCATTCAATTCTGCAAATTTTGGTGCAAAATCTCCTAATTGATCTCGTCCTGCGGTTTGTTTTTCTGCCACTTCTCTTATTCTCCCTTCACGACTGTTAGGTGATTCAACTATGGTTCTAAGGCAACTTTATTTTCTATTGTTTCTTCGCATTTCATTTTAAATGTAGTCTTTCAGCCTGTCCAATGCTTAGTTTATTCAGTCGATATGCTTTTTAAGCATAGTTGCTAACGCTTTTTTTATTTAAAAAAAACAAGTTATTAAATAAGTCTTTAGTTGGATGTTTTTTTGAGATCAATCTTTTATACTTATGATGAACTTACAAAATTGTTTGTTTTCTGTCATATCAAAAAATGGCGCAGTTAGTTGCTTTTCTAGTAAAGTATAGTTAACAAAGAACCTCTAAGGAGTTGATGAATAATGAATATTGCTGCCTCTCGAAAACTGATAAATTTCATATCCATTATCGGATTAGGCCTATCAATCGCGCTGACGATTTATTTTATTAATTTAGGTGTTTTCAAAGATTTGAATGCGTTAAGAGGATTAGTAGGTGATTCCATCATTTTAGGACCGATTATTTTTGTCTTCATCCAAATCCTGCAAGTAGTTATTCCAATCATTCCTGGAGGGATCAGTACTGCAGCTGGTGTCCTGATATTTGGCCCTTATGCTGGATTTATCTATAACTATATTGGAATCTGCATTGGTTCGATTATCATTTTTCTGCTAGGGCGTCGTTATGGAAAGCCATTCATACTTTCCATGATTAGCGATAAGACATATAACAAATATATTGGCTGGCTGGATAATCAAAACCGCTTTGAGAAGCTGTTTGCTCTAGCTATTTTTCTTCCAGTTGCTCCTGACGATGCGTTATGTTTGATGGCTGGATTGACAAACATGTCAGTGAAACGATATACACTAATCATTTTGATTGCTAAACCACTGTCGATTTTCTTATATAGTATGGCCTTGATTTATGGAGGCCAATATCTAAGTGGTCTTCTTGGATAATATTTATTTTGCAAAATTAGTCATTGATTGACAATGTTAAATCTGGGAAAGGGGCTGCAAAACACACTGCACCCTTTCCTTTTTCATTAGATTTGCGCTACAATGTGAAGAGCAGGTGATAGGATGAATTATTTAAAACGTAGCTTAGGTAATGCTTGGGACTTTTTAAAAGGAACACAAGCTTATTTCCGTGATGTCTTGCTGATGCATGGCTTTATTTTATTTATTTGTTTACCCTTATTGAGCAGTACGACCCGTTTTATTTTACACCGAGGGGCAATTGACTATTTGTCTTATGACAATATTCCTTCAATTTTTTCTCAACATCCTGGAGTTCTACTCTCGTTAATCGTAGTTTTGATGATGATTTTACTGTTAGTTTATTTCGAATTTACTTTTCTTTTGATGAGTGTCTTTTTTATTAAAAAGAAAGAACCAATCTCTTTGAAGCAACTCTTACACTTGACGATACTTCAGCTGAAGAAAGTGAGACCCATTACTTTTTTGTTTTTCCTTGCTTATTTTTTATTGATTCTACCGATCAGCGGATTAAGTTTTAATTCTGATCTACTGTCAAAAATAAAAATCCCCGCTTTCATTATGGATTTTATTTTTGCTAATCGTTGGATCATCGTCAGTTCCTTTTTACTCGTTTATATTTTCCTTGGCTATATTGGGATTCGACTGATTTTTGCTTTACCGGAAATGATTCTACGAGATCGTCCTTTTCGAGCAGCCATTCGGGAAAGCTGGTCATTGACCAAATCGCGTCTTTTGGCCATCACGGGCCAATTTATTGTGATTGGCGGTACGATTTTACTCCTTTCTTCTTTAGGATATATCGTTGTTATTTTGGCACAAAGTATGGTTGAACAATTTTTCCCAGACTATGCATTGATCAGCGCTGTGTTTGCTATGACGCTTTTACAAGGGATTTTATTATTCAATATCGTGATGTCTACCGTAGGGATTTTTTATATCATTGTTGATTTCATGGATGACGAAGGCTTCTTGCCTGAGATCCCTAAGTGGTTTATCCCACAAGCCCCCAACTTGCGTTTCTCTGCGCTGAAAAACACTGGTTTGACTCTTTTTGCAGTTTTTTTCGGTATTGGCGTCTGTCTTTACAATATGGATTATCTGACTTCAGCTGTTCAGACAAAACCAGTGACTGTCTCTCACAGAGGTGTGAGTACCCAAAATGGGGCGCAAAATACTTTAGAAGCACTTGAAAAAACAAGCAGAGACTATCATCCTGATTATGTAGAGATGGATGTTCAGGAAACAAAAGATGGTCATTTCGTAGTGATGCATGATGCAAATCTTCGTCACTTAACAGGGGTAAATGGAACACCACAGGATCTTACATTGAAAGAATTGACAAATCTTATAGTTACTGAAAACGGAGTGCAAGCCCCTGTTTGTTCTTTTGATTCTTATTTGGAAAAAGCACATAAGCTAAACCAAAAATTACTTATTGAGATCAAGACCTCTAAAAAAGATTCGGATGACCTTGTCGAACGATTTGTCCATAAATACCGCAAAGTTATCTTAGAGAACCATCATATTTTGCAAAGTTTGACGTACCAAACCGTTTCAGATTTAAAAGAAGCAGAACCAAACTTTTATGTGGGCTACATCTTACCTTTCAATATTGTTGGGCCCCCTGTGACGCCTGCTGATTTTCTGACAATGGAATATAGTACGATCAACCGTAACTTCATTAATTCTGCCCACCAAGACGGAAAAGAAGTATATGTATGGACAATCAACGATTCAGATGCCATGAGTCGCATGATGTTTTATGGTGTGGATGGTATCATAACCGATGAGATGGGACTACTAAATGAAAGTGTGAAACAAACAGATGAAGAAATCACTTATTCAGATAAACTGCTAAATTTTGTTTTGGGAGTCGGCTAATCAAAAATCGTTAATGAAAAAAGTCTTTATACAACAAAAAACGCATATACCTGCGGTGGCAGGTTATGCGTTTTTTGTTTGACGCTCATAATGTGTGCTTAACTTTCTCTTGATTCCTTCATCGCACGAACAATAGCTAAAATAGCAGGAATTGCAGAGATCACTGCAAGAATAATTCCCATTTTCCCTGAACTTTTTCTTTTTGGCATATCTTCTCGCTCCCTTCTGTCTTTATTTATATTATAAGGGAGTTCTTGCGAATTCTCAAAAATACTGTTTAAGAAACCAATTCAGCAGGTGCGCTAATATCACAGAATTTTACGAGCATGCGATACTTGCTTTCATTGATAAGTTGATAGTCTCGTTGGTCATAACTTTCAACATACACGACAGCCGTGTTGATATATGTACGTTCAATACAGCCGATTAGTTCATGAGATACTCCGATCGGTTTGCATATATAAGATCTTCCTACTTCTGCTTTTACCATTTCATTCCCTCTTTTTCTTTATTTTTATTTTGTTTTTTCTTTATTTTATAATAACAAATTACCTTATATTTGAAAACGTTTTTATTCATTTTTTTATTTTTTATTTTGAGTATCTTTCTGCTTTTTAGATAACTATTTTTTAACACGATCTTAGACGTTGTGACAAAAACGTTTGTTTATATTCCTATGTTGTTCGTGCGTTTTTTTCTTTATATTGCTAAGTTATTTATAAAGAGGTGAGCATATGATTTATATTCAAGCAATAGTATTTGTAACCTTGATGATTGGGCTACTTATCGGATTAAAAGAAAATAGCTAAACCATTTAAGAAAAAATAAATAAGGAAAATGATAAATGCTTTTTAATTGCATCAAAAAACGTACGATGCTAAACTTGGTATAAGTTCGAAAGTTTAAAGGAAACTTTCAAGAACTAAATTACATTACAAAGGAGATGGATTTTATGACGTTTACAAAAACAAATATGCAATACCGCGTAGCTTTTGATACAACTTCTAACCGTTTTATGGCGATTGATGCACAAAACGAAAATAACGTTGCGTTTGGTATTACAATCGAACAAGCAGTCCGAGCATTAAACGAATCTAGATAAGGAGTGAACCATTCTAAATGGCGACTGATGAGATCTCGGAAAATCAATAAAAGACGTTTGTAACGGTAATCCGCGACAAACGTCTTTTTGTATTCATTACATATATTTGGAAATTGTCTCTCTTTATCTCTAGATCTAAACAAAAACACAAGTTCTAATATCAACCATCTCGTTTTTTATGACAATTTTGTTAGCTGTTTCGATGATAATATTCCGTTATTATCTGTATAATATTTAATATAATAAAAATAAAAAAGGAGATCTTTCATGAAAAAAATTTTAGGGTTGATCGTTATCATATTGATTGCTTTTATAGGATGGAAAGGTTGGGACTACTATCAGTCTACTTATGTAGGTAAAGATTATTATGCGGTAGTCAAAGCTCCAATGCCTGCAGAAACTGATATCAAAGCAGATAATGGGGAAGTAATTGGAAGAGGTTTTAAATACAACGTAGATGCTTATGCTGAAAACGGTGAAAAAAGACAGTTAGATTTCGATGTCATTACTTCTGGTGACTCTGCCAATGGTTCTGCTTACCCCGAAGGAACGATCTTGCAGTTGAAAGCAAGCGAAAAGCGGATCATAGAGAAAAAAGTAATTACCAGCGATAAGGTACCCTCATCTGTAAAAGAAAAATTAGGCCTATCTTAAGCTAAGAATATATCGTAAAAAAGCACTCGAAGTGAGTGCTTTTTTTTGTTGATTTTAGAAAACGAAAAAATAGAATTGGTCTTCGAAGTCAGCCTCACTGTTCTTAAAGTCCTAAATCAAACTAAAGAACAAGGCAATCAATCGATTTCTATACAAACAAGGGACTGTGACAAAAGTCTTGTCACAGCCCCTTATTCTGAATAAACGATGCAGTATGTTTGAGTACCTAAATGGGTACCAGTTTTCATTTTAAAGCGAACATGTTTCTATCACTGATTTTTTAAATTTAGCGAAAAAACCTTATCTTACAGGCGTTCGTTCAATTCTTTCGCAAGATCTTCAAAGCCTGGTTTGCCTAGAAGTGCGAACATGTTTTTCTTGTAAGCTTCTACACCTGGTTGGTCGAATGGGTTGATTCCATTCAAGTAACCTGAAATACCTACAGCAATTTCAAAGAAGTACATTGTATAACCCAATGTATAAGCATCCATTTCTGGAATTTTGACTAGCAAGTTAGGCACGTCACCGTCTGTATGAGCAAGCAATGTTCCTTCAAATGCTTTTGTATTTACGAAGTCCACTTCTTTTCCTTGCAAGTAGCCTAGACCGTCTAAATCTTCTGCTTGTTCAGGAATTGTGATTGATTTACGAGGTTTTTCAACCTTCACAACTGTTTCAAAAATATTGCGACGTCCTTCTTGGATGAATTGTCCTAAAGAGTGCAAATCAGTTGAGAAGTTTGCGCTTGAAGGATAGATGCCTTTTTGGTCTTTTCCTTCAGATTCACCATACAATTGTTTCCACCATTCTGAGAAGTATTGCATTCCTGGTTCATAGTTGATCAACAACTCAGTTACTTTGCCTTTACGGTAAAGAATGTTGCGCATTGCTGCGTATTGGTAAGCTTCGTTTTCTTCTAGTTTGTCGCTTGAGTATGCTTTGCTTGCATCAGCGGCACCTTGCATCAATGCATCGATATCTGCACCACTAACAGCGATTGGTAACAAACCAACAGCAGTTAATACAGAGAAACGTCCGCCGATGTCATCAGGAATCACGAAAGTTTCCCAACCTTCTGCATCTGCTTCTACTTTAACTGCACCTTTTGCTTTATCTGTTGTAGCGTAGATACGTTTGTTTGCTTCTTCTTGTCCATATTTCTTAACAAGAAGCTCTTTGAATACACGGAACGCAATCGCTGGTTCAGTAGTTGTTCCAGATTTTGAAATAACGTTTACTGAAAAGTCGCGATCACCGATTACTTCGATCAAGTCAGCAATATATGTTGAGCTGATTGAATTTCCGGCAAAGAAGATTTGTGGTGCTTTTCTTGTGTTGCTATCTAATAAATTGAAGAATGTGTGATTCAAGAAGTCGATCGCTGCACGAGCGCCTAAATAAGAACCACCGATACCGATAACAACTAATACTTCAGAATCAGATTGGATTTTTTTAGCTGCTTCTTTGATACGTGCAAATTCTTCTTTGTCATAGTTCGTTGGTAAATCGATCCAGCCGCGGAAGTCGCTTCCTGCGCCAGTACCTTCCCGTAATTCGTTGTGGGCTGCTGTTACTTGGCTTTGCATGTACCCTAACTCTTGTTCGTTGACAAACGGTGCTACTTTTGAATAGTCAAAATGAATGTGTGCCATTTGTTCTCCTCCTTATAGGTTTACTCTACAGGTAATACTTTACGTTTTTTTTTATTATTTTTCAAGCAAATAAACAAAATGCTGACAATATTTCCAAGAAAGTTTCATTTTTCAAACTAAACCTTCTGCTGCCATTGCTTTGGCAACTTTTTCAAATCCAGCAACATTTGCTCCAAGAAGCAGATTTTTTTCGTCGCCGTACTCGGCTGCTGTTTGGCGACACGTATGGTAAATCGTTTCCATGATTTGATCCAGCTGCTCATCCACTTGCTCTCTTTCCCAAGTCAATCGCTGGGCGTTCTGACTCATTTCTAAAGCAGATACTGCCACTCCTCCAGCATTAGCAGCTTTTCCTGGACAATACCACACGCCTGCTTCATGAAGAACAGAAACAGCTTTTACTGTACATGGCATATTAGCGCCTTCTGCTACGATTTTGATCCCATTTTCTACTAAGATTTCGGCCAAGCTTTCGTCTATTTCATTTTGAGTAGCACATGGCAAAGCGATATCCGCTTTTTCTTTCAATGTCCAAACAGATTCTCCAGCATGATAAATAGCAGAAGGACGTTGGTTTGCGTATTCCGTCAAACGTTGTCTATTGATTTCTTTGACTTCTTTCAATAGTTTCACATCTATTCCTTCTGGATCATAGATATACCCGCTAGAATCTGAACATGTAACAACTTTCCCGCCTAGCTCTTGCACTTTTTCGATTGCATAAATGGCTACATTCCCGCTTCCGGAAACAAAAACTGTTTTTTGATTAAATGAATCTTTTTCTTCGTTCAATAGATGTTTGACATAATACACTAATCCATAACCAGTAGCTTCCGTACGTATCTTACTTCCCCAAAAATCCAAAGGTTTACCTGTCAACACACCAGTATCATATTTTTTCAATCGTTTATATTCGCCGAACAAATAGCCGATTTCTCTAGCTCCTACACCGATATCTCCCGCAGGAACATCAATCGATGGGCCGATATGTTTTGACAATTCCAGCATGAAACTTTGACAAAAACGCATGATCTCATTATCAGATTTTCCTTTAGGATCGAAGTCACTTCCGCCTTTTCCTCCACCGATTGGCAGACCGGTTAAACTATTCTTGAAAATCTGTTCGAAAGCCAAAAATTTCAAGATACTTAGATTGACACTAGGATGGAAGCGCAATCCACCTTTATAAGGGCCGATAGCTGAGTTGTATTGGATACGGTACCCTCTATTTACTCGCCAGTTTCCTTCATCATCTTGCCAAGGCACTCGAAATTGAATAATTCTTTCTGGTTCCGTTAAAAGTTCTAAGATATTCTTTTCGATATATTCGGGATGAGTGTCCAAAAAAGACATAACCGTGGGCATGAATTCATCGATTGCTTGTAAAAATTCTTCTTGCCCTTGATCCTTTTGATGTAGCTTTTCTTGAATTGCTTGAACATATTCTGTTGCGTTTGTCATCGTTCCACGCTCCTTTGCTTATCTTCCCTCATTTTAGCTCATTTTCTCTTTTGGCTCAAAACATTTTTTTCTGTTTTCTTTCTTCAGATATGCTACACTTTCCTTGAGGTGAGGGAATGGAAAAACTGTATGATGTGATCGTAGTCGGCGCTGGAACAAGCGGGATGATGGCAGCGATCAGTGCAGCTGAACAAGGCGCACGCGTACTCTTGATCGAAAAAAACAAAAAAGCAGGAAAAAAACTACTGATGACAGGTGGTGGTCGGTGCAATGTTACGAACAATCGTCCTGTTGATGATTTGATTGCACATATTCCTGGAAATGGAAAGTTTTTATATAGTACGTTTGCGCAATGGAATAATTTCGATATCATGAACTTCTTTGAATCACAAGGCGTACATTTAAAAGAAGAGGATCATGGACGGATGTTTCCTGTAACAAATAAATCAAAAACGATTATCGAAGCATTGCTCAATCGTCTGAAAGAACTAGATGTGACGCTTCTATTCTCTACTCGAGTAGAGAAATTGATCCACAAAGAACATAAAATTTACGGTATACGCACGGAATTCGAAGAGTTCCATGCTCCTGCCGTTATCTTAACAACTGGTGGACGGACTTATCCATCTACTGGTTCTACTGGAGATGGGTACAAGATCGTGAAGCGAGTGGGTCACACGGTGACGCCTCTTTATGCGACAGAGTCCCCCTTGATATCGGATGAACCGTATATTCAGGAGAAAACACTTCAAGGGCTTTCTTTACAAGACATCACTTTACGCGTTTTAAATAAAAAAGGTCGTGTATTGACTGAACATACGATGGATTTACTTTTCACCCATTTCGGTATTTCTGGTCCGGCTGCACTGCGTTGTTCAAGTTTTGTCAATAAAGAATTAGAGAAAACGGGAGAACCAGTGACACTTTCTCTGGATTGTTTCCCTACACAAACCAAACAAGAGCTTATTCATTTATTGACAGAAAAAAGTAAAACCACCAAAAAGAACTTGGTAAATGCCTGGCACGGTCTATTACCTGAGCGATTGTTGGTTTTCTTTCTTGAGCGGCTTGAAATGGATCATCTGACAGGACAACAAGCCTCTCAAAAACAAATTCAAGATTTCGTTCAATTATGCAAAGAGTTTAAGCTATCAATCAACAAGACTTTTCCTATTGAGAAATCATTTGTAACTGGCGGAGGGGTTTCTCTAAAGGAAATTCATCCTAAAACGTTGGAGAGTAAAATCATTGATGGTCTGTATTTTGCGGGAGAATTACTGGATGTCAATGGTTATACTGGCGGCTTTAATATCACAGCGGCTTTCGCTACAGGGCATGTAGCAGGAATGAATGCTGGGCAAAGAGCATAATGTATAAAAAAGAAAGAAGAAGACTGGGCAAACAACATCCCGGCCTCCTTCTTTCTTTTATACGTATGATTTATTGTTTTATATCTGCAAATTGTCCGCTCGTTAATGCACAGATATCTTGAGGTGCTAACTCCATCTGTAGCCCTCTTCTGCCAGCCGAGACAATGATTTGTTCATAGCTTTCTGCAATTTGATCAAAATAAGTAGGAAATAGTTTTTTCATACCTATAGGCGAGCAGCCACCACGTATGTATCCGGTCGTTGCTTCCAAATCTTTTAAATGGAGCATTTCTACTTTTTTATTCCCTGAAACTTTTGCTAATTTTTTTAGATTCAATTCGGCTTCTCCCGGTATCACAGCAACAAGAGGCCCCGTCACATTGCCCACAGCAACCAGTGTTTTAAATATACGAGATTGGCTTTCTGGAAGCTGTTCAGCGACCGATGACGCACTTAGGTGGCTTTCGTCCCACTCATATTCGTGCTCTGTATAGGGAATCTTTTTTTGTTCGACCATACGGATTGCATTCGTTTTTACTATTTTTTTCTTTGCCAAAAAATATCACCTCAAACTTGTTCTACAACGGTTCATTTAATAATTGAATAATTTGCTTCAATGCTTTGACCGGTAATTGTCCTGGAGCAGAAGTAGAATCGCTGCTTAAGGAACCAAATGTCATAACGGAACCCGTCGTTCCGCCAGCCAGACGAGAAATTTTACCAAGATTTCCCATGGACATCGTAATAATAGGCATGGAGACAAAAGCATTTGCCCGTCTAGTCAACTCCATCAACCGCAAAACATCTCGTTCATTATTGGGAGTTACTGCCAGTTTTCCGATATCGGCTCCAAAATGTTCCATAACATTCAATCGGTAAAGCAAGACAGGGTCTGCTGGTGTTTCTTTAAAATCATGACTACTGATAATTAAAGGAATGTTTAAAGACTTGATTTCCTCTATCAGTCTTTTTCCTAGACTTTCTACTTTGAACAACTCGATATCGACCATATCTACTAATCCTGTGTGTATCACATGTTCATAAAGGTCGCGATACTGACGGATCGATATGTCTTGTTCTCCGCCTTCAGCTAAGGTACGAAACGTAAATAATAACGGCAGTCCATCAAGCATCTCATGGATAAGAACCAATGTTTCTGCTACTTCATCAAAAGAAAAAACTTCACGATAATGATCGACTCGCCATTCGACTAAATCGGCCCCTGCTTCACGTGCAAGAACTGCTTCACGTAATACTTCCTCTCGGACGGCCCCGATAAGAGGCGCACAAATCTTTGGTCTACCGCTTCCTATATTCAATCCCTTTACCCGAACCATTCTGCATCGCTCCTTCTAATGGTTATTTTTAATTTGATAAACAAACACTTTCAGATAATTGCCTTCTAAAAAGGTATCCGTCGTCTGGAAATCTTTTGGCAGACGATATAAAGCAAGTTGTTCAAAAGAAACATTTTTGGCATGGAATTCCTCTTCAATCATTGTTTGGAATTGTTCTATCGAGACATTCGCAGCATTTGTAGACGCAATAAGTATCCCGTCTTCTGCTAAAATATCCAGACTATCCTTGACCAGTTCCCCATAATCTTTTGCTACGCGAAAGACTTTTTTCTTATTTCTGGCAAAACTTGGTGGATCCAATACAATCATGTCATATAAAAATTGTTTTCTTTTGGCGTATTTGAAATACTCGAATACGTCCATAACAATGATTTTTTGCTGATCGACATCCAAACCATTCACTTCAAACTGTTCCTGTGTTTTTTTTAAACTGCGTTTTGCTAGATCGACACTTGTTGTTTCGATTGCCCCTCCCATTGCGGCAGCAACAGAAAAGGCGCCGGTATAACTAAACATGTTCAAAACTGTTTTCCCAGAAGCGAAACCTTCTGCTAATGATCCCCGTACTTCTTTTTGGTCTAAAAAGATCCCAGTCATTAATCCTTCATTTAAATAAACGGCAAATTTTACTCCGTTTTCTTTTACGATCAAGGGTTCCGGTGCCTCTTTTCCGTAAATGAACTGGCTCTCAGGCAGATTTACTGATTCAAATCGAATTTTCTCATAGCCTCCTACGATTTCCGGGTAGATTTCACGAAAAGCTTGAATCAATAATTCACGATGTGCATATAACGTTTCGTTATACCAAGAAAAAACAGCATAACCTGCATAATAATCAACAATCAGACCGCCGATCCCGTCTCCTTCTCCATTGAATATACGAAAAGCGGTAGTAGAATCATCTGAAAAAAAGAAAGTTCTTTTTTCTTTTGACTTCACAAAAAATTCTTCAAAAAAAGATTGATCAAATGGGATGTTCTGCTGGCTCAATACCCAACCGATTCCCTTATTCTGCTTTCCTAGATATCCTTTTGCGATAAATTGGTTTTGCGAATCAACTAATTCCACCCATTGCGTGGTTTCTTTTTGGGGATGAGCAAGGTCTTCTTTTTGGATCAGTGGATATCCTTTTTTCAATCGATTGCTTGCTCTTTTTTTTACTTGTACTTTCATTCCTTCACCTGCTTTAGCTTTCTCTTCCCAAGTATAACAAAAAACATAGGACTTGTCTTACTGCTCATTTTTTCATGAAGCTTAAAGAAAACCTTAATGAAACAGCATAAACTTCTGGTTTCAATTGACACTATATTGTCATACTAGTAAAATAAATGAGAATAAGTGAGCTGTGTAACATGGTTTCATGACACTTCTGTGATTAAGAAGTGCAGAAAGGAAGATTATCTTGAAATATATAAAAACACCTGCCTTTTTGAATAAGAGGCTCGGATTTTTTTCTTTACTAGTCGTTTTACTTTGGTTGAAAACGATTTTTGCCTATTTAGTTGATTTCCATCTCGGAATCGAAAGTGGCATTCAATACTTTATCTTGTTTATCAACCCTATTGCAACTACATTGTTATTACTTGGAATTGCTCTTTATATCAGACGCCCTAGAATTGCTTATATCACGATGATGGTCATTTATTTTCTTTTGACATTGCTTGTTTTTTCGAATGTCACTTATTATCGAGAATTCACGGACTTCATTACGATCAACACAATTTTAGGTGCTGGGAAAGTAGCGAGTGGTCTGGGAGAAAGTGCCATTCGACTGTTCCGCCCATATGATGTGATCTATTGGATCGATTTTATTATCTTGACTGTTCTGCTGATTGCCAAAAAAATCAAGTTGGACCCTCGCCCGATTCGAGCAAGAATGGCTTTTGCGATCTCTACATTAGCAGTTATGATTTTCTCAGGAAATCTTTTTATGGCGGAAGCTGATCGTCCAGAATTGCTGACTCGAACATTCTCTCGTGATTATTTGGTCAAATATCTTGGCTTGAATGCTTTCATGGTTTATGACGGTGTTCAAACTTACCAGACAAACCAAGTGAGGGCAGAAGCAAGTCCCAATGATATGAAAGAAGTAGAAAATTATGTAAAAGAACATTATGCAGTACCAAATGACGATTTGTTCGGGCTCGCTAAAGGAAAAAATGTGATTTATATCCATTTAGAAAGCTTCCAGCAATTCCTGATCGATTATAAATTGACAGATGAGAATGGTGTCCAGCATGAAGTTACACCTTTCATCAATAGTCTTTACCACAGCAACAGCACGTTCAGTTTTGACAACTTTTTCCATCAAGTAAAAGCAGGAAAAACAAGCGATGCGGAAACGCTGATGGAAAATTCATTGTTTGGCTTGAATCAAGGCTCCTTGTTCACACAATTAGGCGGAAAAAATACTTTCCAAGCTGCACCTGATATTTTAAGTCAAACACAAGGTTACACTAGTGCGGTATTCCATGGGAACGCTGGTACATTCTGGAATCGAAACGAGACCTATAAGAATTTAGGATATGATTATTTCTTTGATTCTTATTATTATGATGTTAATGATGACAATTCGTTCCAATACGGGTTGCATGATAAACCATTTTTCCAACAATCCGTACAATACTTGGAACGTCTGCAACAACCATTTTATTCAAAATTCATTGCTGTATCTAACCATTATCCTTATTCAAAATTCACCAATGACGAAGCAGGATTCCCGTTAGCCAATACAAATGATGAAACGATCAACGGTTACTTTGCGACAGCCAATTATTTAGATACCGCCGTACAAGAATTCTTCAATTATTTGAAAGAAAGCGGCTTGTATGATAATTCAGTCATCGTCCTTTACGGTGACCATTACGGTGTCTCGAATTCAAGAAATAAAAATCTAGCTGAATTAGTTGGAAAAACAAGTTCTACTTGGACAAACTACGACAATGCACAAATGCAGCGTGTCCCTTATATGATCCATATCCCTGGACAAACACAGGGCGGAATCAATCACACTTACGGCGGACAAGTTGATGCCTTGCCTACATTACTTCACTTACTAGGTGTAGATACAAAAAATTATATTCAGTTAGGACAAGATCTATTCTCGAAAGATCATGAACAGCTTGTTTCTTTCCGTGATGGTGATTTTGTTACACCAAAATATACTTACTACGGTGGTACGATCTATAGTAACGAAACTGGTGAAGCTATTACTGAACCTACTGAGGAAGTACAAAATGAAATTGATTCACTGAAAGAAAAAGTTGATAAACAGTTAGCTGTTTCTGACCAAATCAATAATGGTGATCTTCTTCGGTTCTATACGAATAGTGGATTAGACCCAATTGATACCAGTGATTATGACTACAAGAATGGCTTAGAGAAATTAAAAGAAGCTGAAAAATCTCTAGGTGACAAATCAACTAGTGTCTTTAGTCAACACAACGGACAATCAACTGTTGATCTTTATAAAACACAAACGTATCAAGAACTTCACGGAACGACCACAAGTTCTTCCGAATGATAAAATAAATTTAAAAGGAGCAGCGACAAAATTCTTGTCGCTGCTCCTTTTTTCGAATAAACAGTGTTGAAAAGCTTGCATCTACGGTAATAGAATAGGGCAGCTTCTTCACAACTTCTTGCTTTTTACAAAATATTTTCTGGTTTTAATTCGTGATTTCACTAAAGGAATTTCATACTTTATTCATATTCATTTTCTATACTTTTTATAGAGGTGAAAAGTATGAAAATAATCCGCTATGCTACTGCTCGATTAATTTATTACAAAAAGCAGACAATACTCTATTGTTTATTTTCAAGCTTTTCTGCTTTTTTATTGATAGCATGCCTGACTCTTTACCATTTGCAATCGGCTTTAGCCAATCAAGTCCAAGATCGGCTTTCATTTATTGGCGCTTCTGCATCTACAGAGCTTCTTCCGGCTTTAGAATTAGCTAGCCGATTTTATATAAAAGGCATATTCAGTTTATTTTTTCTATTTGCCTTCCTTTTTATCTTTTTCTTTTACTATTCAGTCAGGCAAAACAAGCAGGAATTGATCAATTGGCGCCTGACTGGTCTTTCTAAAACCAAATTATTCCTTTTTATTTTCTGGCAGCTGTTCTTTCCTCTCTTTCTTTGTTGTATCTTGGTTTTATTGTGGATCGTCAGCTTCCAGTCAGTTTATGAAGCGCTTCTTCAAAGGATCAATTTTCTTGTCTTAAAGACTACTGAACTGCCAGATATCCGTGATATCTTGACTTCGGTAAGCGGACTTACAATTCCGATGGATCAACAGACTTTTTTTACCATCGATTTCCAAAATGATCTTTTTTTCACAGATATACTTAAGGGATTTGCCCAAACTCTTATTGGGCTCAGTGGATGCTGTCTCATTCTTAGTCTATTCCCTTTCACTTTTTTTATCCATCATTTGCAAAGTAGGAGGCCTGGACGTAATGAAACCTGAATATTTGATTCATGCTGAACACTTGACCGTTATTTTGTGTCCTCTCGAAAAACAGCATAAAATATTGGAGCACTTGAAAAAAGAGGTTCTTGTTGCAAAACTGGATAATTTTGCGATCGTCCAAAAAAATTGGCCGATGTTTCCTTATCTGAATCTTAAAGACCATGTCCTGTTGGATGTACCGGAAAAAGAAATCAAACAAGATCGTTTGGCCTATCAAGAAAAACTTGATATCTCTCCTTCCTTGCTTAATTGTGCGGCAGCTGAGTTGACGTCTTTTGAAAAAGTAAAGCTGCAATTACTTCATGCCTTGCTTTCCAAGCGAAACAATATTGTTATTGAAGATACATTTGATGAACTTAGTGTATTGGAGATCCAAGAGCTACTCCACTTGCTTTCTTATTTAGCTCATGAAGAAAATCAAGGTATCTTACTCTTTACTCATGATGCTACTATTGCCCAAAGTCCTTATATTGATCGTTTAGAGCCCGCGGGCTAAATCAATCATTTTATAGTAAAAACAAGCGGTATAGAAGATCGATTCATGATCTTTTATACCGCTTGTTTTTTACTCTTCTTTGATTTCTACGTCAGGCAAACGAACAGTGAATTTTGTTCCTTTTCCTAGTTCGCTTTCTACTTCTAATTTTCCTTTATGCAAGCGTACAAGTTGCTGCACGATTGGTAAACCTAATCCTGATTCACCATATTTTGTATTTTTTCTTGAAGGATCTACTTTATAATAACGATCCCAGATACTTTTCATTTGTTGTTCAGACATTCCAATTCCCGTATCTTCAATCGTGATGATCGTTTCAAGATAGCCTTTTTCTAAAGTAATCGTGATTTGGCCGTTTTCAGTAAACTGTATCGCGTTTTGAATAATATTGACCATGATTTGGACAAATCGGTCATAATCAGCGTAAACATCAATATCATCAACGGCTTTCAATGTCAATGTATCTCCTGCTGCTTCTGCTTTAGCTTCTAACTGTGCAACAATATTTTTCAATGTTTCTGTTCCATTGAATTTTTTAATGACCATACTGATTTGATTCGTACGGATTTTTTCATAATCCAAGTTTTCATTCACCAAACGGATCAGACGCTCTGTTTCATTTTTCATCAATTTAATCGCGTTTTCTCGCTGATTTTCAGGGATTGCATTGTATTCTAACCCTTCCAGAAGTCCGTTGATTGTCGTAAGAGGTGTTCTCATCTCGTGAGAAGCATCTGCCATAAATTGTCTTCGACGATTTTCTTGTTCTTCAATTTCTGCTTGAGATTCTTTCAATGAATTCGTCATTTTATTGAAATCATCTGCTAACTCATCAAATTCATCTTTGTCATGTACGGGGAGCTGTACATCAAAATTACCATTCGTCACTTCTTTCGTCGCATTCCTTAACCGATTGATACGCTTAACTTGGAATGCTGCAAAAGCATAGCTGGCAATGACTGCAACGATACTGGAAAAAATAAATCCTTTGAACAGGTTCAGTGTAATTGGACGAACGCTGTTATCGATATTTCGCGCAGGTTGACTAACTACAAGTGCTCCATAGAATTCATGATTCAAATTAAATGGCACAAGTGCGTAAGAGGTCGCCTGTGCTTGTCCTAAAATATTTTTATTCGATGTGAATTTTTCTTGACGTCCATTCCTCAGATTTTTCCATTGATCAGCTGTTAAGGTAAAATTCAGTAAAGCTGTATTAGTCGGATAAATGACACGTTCGTTTTTATCGATAAATATAAAGTTCACATTTTGTTCTGTCAGTACTTGCTCTGTCAGCAGCAGTGCATTTTGAAACGCCTGATCTTGACTAAACTGCGGGAGCGTATCGGCATAGGTTTGCGTTGTCTTTTCAACTGATTCAGCATATCCAAACAGTTGCTGGTAATTGTTTTCTTCAATCGTTTGTTTTGTCAGTTGTGTAAAAGAAACTCCAACGATCAATAAGATCAACGCGACCATTCCGCAAAAAGCTAAGAGTTGCTGATACAAATAACGCATTAGGCAACACCAGAATCATCGAATTTGTAGCCGACTCCCCAAACAGTTTGGATGACTTGTGGTCCGACCTTTTCGATTTTTTGTCGTAATTTCTTGATATGGGCGTCCACTGTCCGTTCATCACCAAAGTACTGATAATCCCAGACTAATTCAAGCAGCTGCTCCCGAGAGAATACTTGACGTGGTTTTTTTGCTAAAGTAAACAATAGATCGAACTCTTTAGGCGTTAGTCCTTCAATTGGCCGGTTGTCCAGATACGCTTCTCGTGTTTTCGTATTCATCTTGAAATGACTAGTCTCGATATCAAAATGATCATCTGAAACTGCTGCTTCTTCTCTTGCTTCTGCCAACTCACTACGACGATGCAAAGCTTTCATTCGAGCAATAAGCGTCAGAGGACTGAAAGGTTTTGTGACATAATCATCTGCCCCCATCTCTAAGCCGATCACCTGATCACTTTCAGAATCTCTAGCTGTCAGCATGATAATCGGCACAGTACTTGAAACTTTGCGGATCTCTCTTCCTACTAGCATACCGTCCAGCGTGGGCAAATTCAGGTCTAGTGTAATCATATCCCAATGTTGTGGGTTTTCTAAAAAGGCATCGAGCCCTTCTTTTCCATCATACTTGAAAGTTGCTTCCCAACCTTCATTTAAGAAAAACATCTGCATCATTTCAGAAACAGATTGATTATCTTCAATCATTAAAATATTCATTATCGTTCCCTCCAGTTTCCAGGTCATATTTCTGTAATTTCTTTTCTGTCATAATAAAAATAGGCATAATTGGAAATACTAGCAAAAGCATTTCAATCAGAAAATAATTCGTATGCCCAGATGTCTTTAAATAATAGCCGATCAATGCCATCAGTAAGCCCATAAGAAAAAACCAGTTTCCGCTTGTCTTTTGAGCCAGCCGCCAATGAGCGTCTGTTTTTGCGGCAAGAGGCGAATGGTACCCATAAAAAGGCAGATTTCCTTTTGAGGGCAGAATCCGAAAAAGACTGCCAATTATTAAGAATAAGATACCAATACTGAAAAAAATCATTCTTTTCCTCCTAAATTCTCTTCTTATAGTATACTCTAAATTGTTGACTGAACCAATATGTTCAGGAATTCTTCACGAAAGGTTTGTCTTTTGTTCATTCTTTGTTAAGATAAACTTATTCCAATAAAAAAGGAGTTTTATTTGTGTCAAATTATCGTGCAATCACTTTCTTTGATCTTGATGGAACATTACTAGATGCGAAATCAAAAATCACACCCGAAGTGGCAAAAGCTATGAACGCATTAAAAGAAAACAATGTTCTCCCCGTCATCGCTACAGGACGTACAGAAGCAGAAATCCACTCTATCATGGAAGATGCGGGCATTACTTCTGCGGTCACCATGAATGGTTCTTTCATTCGAGTAGACGGCGAAGAAATCTATTCTCAAACATTTTCTTCAGAAGAATGTCAAAAAATGTATGATCATGTACAGTTGAACGGTCATGAACTTTCTTACTATAACGATCAGAAAATCTGGTGTACCGGTCATAGCCAAACAATGATCAATGCTTACGACTTCATTCATTCAGATGTTCCGGAAATTGATCCTTTAGGCTTTAAAGAAAACACAGTAAATATGTTGCTGATCTTATCTCAATCAGGTGACGAATACTATCACGAACATTTTCCTGAGCTAACTTTTTATCGGAATGGTCCTTACTCGATCGATACAGTGAAGAAAGGAATCTCAAAAGGGGCAGGTGTCAAACGTCTGCAAAAAGAACTTCAGCTGGAAAAAGTTCCTACTTTTGGATTTGGCGATGGTCCGAATGATTTTGCCTTGTTGGAAGCTTGCGACAACAAAATCGCTATGGGCAACGCCTATGACGGATTAAAAGAACTTTCTACCTTTATCACAAAGAAAAATACAGAAGGCGGAATTGTCCACGCATTGAAGTATTTTGATCTGATTTAAGATCTTTTTTTTGAAGCTACCTCTTTTCTTAAGAAAATCGCTTATTTTTTCTTAAGAAAGGGGCAGTTATTATATAAATAATGGGATATGATCCGCTTTTTTATTGAATTTATCCCAATATATGCTATACTAATTTTGTATGAAAAATACACGTAACCCTTGTTAGCTAACGGGGACGTTACGGATTCGACAGGCACAGTCGAGCTTGAATTGCGTTTCGTAGGTTACGTCTACGTAAAAACGTTACAGTTAAATATAACTGCTAAAAACGAAAACAACTCTTACGCTTTAGCTGCCTAAAAACAGTTAGCGTAGATCCTCTCGGCATCGCCCATGTGCTCGAGTAAGGGTCCTAACTTTAGTGGGATACGTTTCAACTTTCCGTCTGTAAGTTGAAAAAGAGAACATCAGACTAGCGATACAGAATGCCTGTCACTCGGCAAGCTGTAAAGCGAAACCTTAAATGAGTTGACTATGAACGTAGATTTTTAAGTGGCGATGTGTTTGGACGCGGGTTCGACTCCCGCCGTCTCCATTGTGAGATTTCACCAGATTTTGCTAGATGCTTAAATCCTTATTTTATAAGGGTTTGAGCATTTTTTATTTTTGCTGATTTTCGTTAAATGAATGAAAATGGCATTCAAAAAAACACATTTTTTAATATAAATTACTTCCTCCATATTATCAACGCTATTCCTACTTCACAAAAATACTAGTTCGTATATCCTTTTTGAGGTGAACATTAAGTTAATGAAAGGTAAAACATAGTTATGGTTTAAGTATGTTCATTCAAATAAGTTTTTCAATTATAAACTCTAGAAAAATTAATTCATCCTAACATAAAATAATTGTTCACTCAAAAGTTTTTCTAGAACAATTAAAACAGCAGGCTTCACATTCGCTATACATTTGTAAGAAGTAATAATTCCTGTACTAAAAGGCATAATTGCTTTAATTATTTTTTGACTTCTCTTCAAACACAAGAAGTAGTTGTGTAATAATTGCAGAAATAAGGATTCCAATAATAGATATAAAATTTGACATGGAAACGTCTATAACATTAAAAGAATAAAGTGTTGAAGAAAGTAAACTGATTGAAATAACCCCTCCGTAAAAAATAGTCTGTGAATATACCCACTTTTTTTCAGAAGACGTACTTCGTTTGGTTCTAAAACCTATCCCTGCATTTCTACTCTTATCAAAAAACCGAATATTTAGAAGTAATAATATTGCTATTATTAAGATAAAATTACTGTAAAAATCCAAAAGCTATCCTCCTAGCAACTATTTAAATACCCAAAAAAATTACCTCTAGATAATATCATACCTACGTTTTCACTTATAAATTTTTTCATAAAAAAAGCGTTTAGAAGCATAATCGTTAATACAGATGGTAACCAATGTATCTGGTTTGAACTGGGATATCACCCTCTCCATATATGTATTACTAAGACTAATAGATACTATAAAAGACTTGATAGTTTTGCATTGATTTTGCCTAATACTGAGCATAGGTGTATGCTAAACGATACTATAAGGAGTGTGTACATAATGAAAAGAATTCTGTTTATCAGTTTATCAAATTTATTGTTACTTACTGCTTGTGGGACTTCTGCATCAAAGAACATACCTTCAGATACGCAAATTTCGAATAGTATCGATTCAACAATTTCTACAAATGAGAAAAATTCTCCGGTAGAAACTTCCGATATAAAAGTTTCTACCTTTGCAAAAAACAGGGTAAAGAAACTGTCAGCACGTCTCCTTTATTTCAAACAAACTCTGAATTAGCTTCTTCATCTTCTTCAGCAAATAATGATGATAGTTTCGCGTTTACTCCTAACTAAATGCAACCTTTACAAATGCTTTACGATAACAAGCCTGAGCTAAATGATCCTGATATCAGTTTTGCATTTTTTGAAATGATTGGATCGGATGATCTTTTTAAAACTACTAGTTTGTCTATCCGAAAATAGGACAGTTCTGGCAGTATAGGTTTTTATCGAGTTTCTCCACCAGGCCTCGTTACAGAAACAGATTCTCTAGGCGAACCTTTTGAATAAATCAAAAATCATGAACAATCACTGCCAACTAAATAAAGTGCCTTCAAAAGCTTGGTCTTCTCGCTTTTGAAGGCACTTTATTTAAATCTTTATGAAACTAAAGTATGTTCATATTTGTTGCTATAGTTATATAGATATTCTGTTGTTTCCAACTCATAAACGTGAGTATATTTTGCCACTACTTTTCCGCATTTTTCTAATATTTCATTGCGATCGACGTCATGATATTCGTCTACGCAGATCACAACACAATTTTCTAATTTACTGATTACTTCTCCAACCACTTTTTGTTTCAAGCCAATAGGTTGGCAAATATATTTTTTTCCTAAAATGATAGTTTCGTTATTCATATTTCATCCACCCTTAATGTGTTTTTCATTATTTAAAATGATAATACCATTAAAATATGATTATGAAAACCAATAACACTTGTGATTTTATAAAAAAATAAAAGAACCGAAAAACAGAAATGCCCACTGTCTTTCCGGCTCTTTTTATTCTTGATTTCTCTTCTTTTTTGTTTCAATAGACGATTTTAGTTATTAATAAATGAAAAAGCATTTATATTAAAACTTGCTAATAAAAGATCTACATATTTTTCTAGAAATGCTTGATCGATTTCATCATACCCTTTCGTTACTCCGCAATCGATATCTAAAACACCGATTAAATTACCTTCTTTTACCATTGGCACTACGATTTCTGATTGTGCGGCTGAATCGCAGGAAATGTAATTTGCATGGGTTTTGACATCATCAACGATCAATGTTTCTTGTTTTTCAGCTGATTCTCCACAAACTCCTTTTCCCATCTTGATACGTGTGCAAGAAACTCGCCCTTGGAACGGTCCTAAAATCAATTCATTACCATCGAATAAATAATATCCTGCAAAGACAGTCTCAGGCAAAGTCTCATTCAACAATGCAGATGAATTTGCTAAATTTGCTAACCAGTTATCTTCTGCTTCTAATAATCCTTGTTGCTGTAATAATAAAATTTCGTATGCATCTTTTTTCTGTTTTTCTGTCCACATGATAAAAACCGCTCCTTTTTGATCTATGGAGAAGATTATAGCTCAGTTTTTTTGTAAACGCTAGGTTTCCTCCTCAAAAAAACGAGATACGTCAGGTTGATCACCTTGAACGCATCTCGCTGTCTTTTTCTATTCTGCTTGTTGGATTTCTGCTGCTAAATCAGCATAATCAATCGTTTCGTGAACAAAAGTCGGATCATCAACTGGAAAATGCTGTCCAAGGGACGAGATGCGGCTAATCTCAACTTTTCCTTCAGCCACTTCAAAATCCATTACATGTCCGCCAAATGTATGTGTATCATCGATAAAATGCAGGTGAAATCCCGCTGCAGCAACTCCTTGGAATAATTCAGGCGTAAAGAACCCGACTAATGTTCCTTGGACATTGCTTTGTTGGAATTCTGGTTGAGACTCTGAAATTTTTGCTAGTCTTCTGTAAGGTTTTTCTTGCTTCGGCATGATACGGATGTGCATATTTTTGAATAATCCAGTTATCTTCACTGCCAAAAATAGGTTTTCCCCGGCTTCTCTTACTAATATGTCTTTTTTCAATTGTTCTCCATCTGCAGTTTTTGAGACAGAAAAACTAGTATCTGGCGTAAAATCTGTAATTGCTGCATAGGGGGTAAGTTCACTTCCATCTAATTGGGCAACTGAGCCATCTGATCTTCCTTGATAAGCTACGCCATCTAAAAAGATGACTTCACCATCAAGTCCATGCAATGTTCCCAATCCCAGAGTTCCTTTTTTCAATATATGAGCAATCGTTTCTGTTCCATCCATCAAGCCGGCCATTAAAGCCCCTAACGTTCCGTGCTGGTATAAGATTTTTTCAGTCATGTCGACACTTCCTTAATAGAATTGATCTGGTAAGATTGTTTCTCCCAATTTCTCATTATCACGGTAATCAATCGGAATATCAATAATTACGGGTCCTTCTGTCGCAAATCCTTCTTCTAAAGCTTTTTCTAATTCCTCTACACTTGTAGCTCGGATTCCTTTAGCACCAAAAGCTTCTGCATATTTCACAAAATCAACTGGACCAAAGTCTACACCTGATGCACGCTGATATTTCATCTTTTCTTGGAACTCTACCATATTGTAGTGTCCGTCATTCCAAATCAAATGAACGATATTCAATTTTTTACGTACAGCCGTTTCCAAATCTTGTGCAGAGAATAAAAATCCCCCGTCACCGGAAACTGATACGATTTGTGTATTTGGACGCACCAATGCAGCAGAAATCGCCCATGGCAATGCAACACCAAGCGTTTGCATACCATTACTGAATAACAAATGACGAGGTTCATAACTTCTAAAGTGGCGTGCCATCCAAATATAATGACTACCTACATCTACGGTAACAGTCATATCATCTGTTACTTTTGACTGAAGCGTGTTAATGACTTCTAAAGGATGCAAGATACCTGCTTCTCCTTTTGATTGAACAATGTCCCGCTCCGTTAATTTTGCTTGAAGAGATGTTAAATATTCTTTTGCATCTTCTGACACTTGTTGAGGCTCTAATGAACCTGTCAATAAATCAAGAGTGGCTGAGATATCACCGATCAATTCTCTTTCAGGTTGCATAAAAGGATCGATTTCAGCTGGCGCTTCATCGATCACAATGATCCGCGCATCTTTTTCCGCATTCCAGTTTCTTGCTTCGTATTCGATTGGATCATAACCAATTGCGATGACTAGGTCGCTTCGTTTCAAAAGCATATCGCCTGGTTGATTTCTAAACAATCCCACTCGACCAAAGAAATGCGCTTCTAATTCACGTGAAATCACTCCTGCTGCTTGGAATGTCTCTACAACAGGCAATGCTGTCTTTTCAACTAATTGCCGGATAGCTAATGTTTCTTTTTCACTTGATCCTCGCATACCTACTAATAATACCGGTAGTTTTGCTTCCCTGATGCGTTCAGCTAGGTAACGGATATCATCTGCAGAAGCAGAACCTAATTTAGGATCGCTCAATGGCTTGATGACATTACCTTGGACAGGTGCATCCACTACATCTTGCGGGATACTGATAAAGCTCGCGCCTTTTTTTGAACTCTTAGCCATACGATAAGCATTGGCAATCACTTCTGAAATTGTTTCTGGATCTTGGATTTCTGCACTGTATTTTGTGATTGGCTGGAACAGTGCTGCATTATCCATGCTTTGATGGGTCAACTTCAATAGATCGCTTCGTTTTACTTGTCCGGCAATTGCTAAAACTGGGTCACCTTCTGCTGTCGCTGTTACCAAACCTGTAGCTAAGTTACTAGCACCAGGACCACTTGTTGCGATAACTACTCCTGGCTCTCCTGTAATACGTCCGATTGCTTGTGCCATAAATGCAGCATTTTGTTCGTGACGAGTCACGATTAATTCAGGACCTTGATCCTCTAATTCATTAAATACACCATCGATTTTTGCACCTGGTATACCGAATACATAATCAACGTGATGATTAATCAAACTTTCTACTACAGATTTCGAACCTTGTTTCATTTTTTCAGCCATTGAACATCGTCCTTTTTATGGTTTATTTTTAATTATTAGTTAGAAATAATCACAAATAAGTGATACAGTTTCTAAACCTGTTTCATTCAGAAGTATAGCACGTTTTATTTCATTTGTTTAGCCATATGTTTCAAAAAATGAAAAAGAATGACAGTTTTTACATAAAAAACTGTCATTCTTAATTGAAAATTTCAACCAATTTCACAAAAGGTCATATATAATTCAGCAACAATCGTGTCTCATCAATCAGAAAGTTTAATTTCTGTCCATTTTTCAAAGTGACAGTAATCATCTCACCATCTTCTTCGATTTTATCTGCTTTTAGAGGAAGATAGTTCAAGTAATCATCTATAATTTGTTTTTTCCCCCGGTTATTTTGATCTTCATCAAAATAAGATAACCGTACAACTTTTTTGTTCGTTTCATCAATGATTGCCGTTCCGTAGCCTGTTTGCGTGAGGAATTCCATTTGCCAAAATACGCTGTCCTCTGAGATCAAAACTTCATAGTCTTGAACAATTACTGGCTCTTTTGGCATGGATAGCTTTTGAAATAGCTGATTTAATTCCTCTCGCAGCCGATTGACCATATCTAATTGGCTCTGATCTGATTCTTCCATAATAGAAAAAGATTGGGCTTGGCTCATTGCTGTTTCGATAGAGGGAGAAGAAGCTGAACTTAAAGAAGAGATATCTACTGTTCTTTGTTCTTTTGCAGTAATACTACTCGCTAAAATATCTGGTAAAAAAAACAATCCTGCACTGAATACCAGAAAGAAAGCAGAAAGAAGATATAATTTAATTTTCATCTGTTTCCCCTCCTAAAGCAAAATCGATCGTGATCATTGTCCCTGAGTCTAGCGTACTTTCTATGTCAAAAGAACTATTATGCAATTCGGTTATTTTCTTTACCAAAGCTAATCCAAGTCCTAAATGTTTCGTTGTCCTTGAAGGATTTCCTGTAAAAAATTCATCTGTTACTTTAGACAAATTTTCTGCTGGTATCCCTCTCCCATTATCGGAAAACTGCAGAATATAACGCTTTTCTTTCTTTATTCCTTTGACCACTAATTTTCCATCTTCTGCTATAGCTTCTAATGAATTCGCCAGAATATTCATTGCTAGTAACTTGAAAAGATTGATGTCTAGCAAAATATTGGCAGGTTCTAGTTCGATGGTATAAGTAAATCCTTGTTTCATTCCTTTAAGAAACTTGTTTAGATCATTGCTGATCATGCTGGTCGATATTTCTTCAAGAGAGACATTTGTTCTTTCCAGTTCTATCAATTTCAAAATATCATTGGACAAATGTTTTAGCCGGTTGCTTTCTTCAAGGATATAATCGACAGATTCTTCGGCTGATTGGTCCAATTTTTCCCATTTCAGCATTTGAGCATAGCCAATAATGGAAGTCAGCGGCGTTCGAATCTCGTGAGAAAAGCTAGAAACAAATAAATCTTGCTTTTCCTTTGCCTGACGGAGAGTTTCTAAATCGTGGTTCAATTTATCAGCCATATTGTTCAAACTGTTCCCTAATTTCCCAATTTCGTCTTGAGTATTGACTATTGCCCGTTCTTTCGTCTTACCTTCTGTGATATGCTGGGCTACAGAAATCAGCTGATTGATAGGCTTCAAGATCATGCTTGTTAGAAAATAAGTGACGGGAATGATAGCCAAAAGCAAAAAGAGTAAAATCAGCCGAAAATAGACAAGGGAATCTTTCGCGATTTCTTCATAGTTCTTTGCTTGATGGTAAGTAGCTAAACGATAGGTAGTGTCGGGTATCTTTGAAGTCGAATAAAGTATCTTTTTGTTTTTAACAGTAACCATATCACTGATTTCTACAATACGATTAGACAACTCTTTTGGAGAATCGTATTTTTCAAACAAAGTAGGCTTTGTACTAAAAACCGTTTTACCTTTTTTGTCTAGAATCTCAAATTCTCCGATTTTGGCTGCAGCTACGAATTCACCATTTTTTCTCATTTCATCTGTTGTTTCATCTCCGTCTGTTTTCGTCGACAAAAGCAGTAAGAGATTTTTCTGCTGGTTGACCAGCACTTCTTTTTCTTGAGAAACTGTGCGCTGGTAAATCGCATGCAGTGTAAAACCACTGACCACCAAATAAATGAGTAAAAAGAAGAATAATAATGAAAAGAAAACTTTGCTCGTATATTTCAAGTTCACCCCTCCAATAGGTAACCTACACCATAAATCGTACGCAAGTCCTGTCCTAATTGCAATTTATTTCTGATTCGTTGGATGTGTAAATCAAGCGTTCTGGAGTTGGGTTCTTCTTCCCTTCCCCAGATTTTTTGATAGATTTTTTCTCTTGGCAAAATAATTGCTTTATTTCTAATTAAGTAAAGAAGTAATTCATATTCTTTAGGAGTCAAAGAAACAGCTTGATTTCTTGCAGTGACGGCTCTTGTTTTTTCATTGATTTCGATATACTTCCATTTCAATAATTTATTTGAGCTAGATTTTCCGTTTCTTCGAAGAACAACTTCCACCCGTGCCAGCAATTCTTCTAGATCAAATGGCTTTGTTATATAATCTTCAGCTCCTGACCTTAATCCGCTCACTCGGTCGGAAATCTGGTCTTTGGCTGTCAAGAAAATAACGGGGAGATCATACTCACGCATATACGCAAATACTTCATAACCATCGATTTCAGGAAGCATGATATCCAACAACGCCAAATCAAATTCCTGCTGCTCGATGATATCTGCCGCTTCCTTTCCTGTGAATACTGAATAGACCGTATAGCCATTTTTTTCTAATGTACGAACTAAAAGTTTATTGATTGCAAGATTATCTTCTACTACTAGTATCTTCATACAGATCCTCACCTTCTGCCAATAGAGCAAATTTTATCCCTAACTTATAAATATACACGAATATCAGTGAAAAGAAAAAGATGAGTACGATCAATAAAAAAGATGGACTGTCTATCCTGGTAAATGCTTCGATCAATCTCATGAGCGTTTCTTTGCTGTCGGTGAAGACGTCTGTACTGTTCAATCTTAAAAAGCGACCGAAGTAAATCCCTATGGCGTTGATAAACAAGATGATGCTGACAACTAACCATTGATAGACGCCTATTCCGATTTTTTTGACGATTATATCGGTAACTATCCATAAGCTTTCACAACCCAAAAATGTGGTTGGAAAGACAGAAAGAACGACTAGCAACAATTTATACCAGATTTCCATCTCCATACTTATCATCATAGTTGATGGATCATAAGGTGAAAGCAAAGACAGATGGAATAAATCGGTGAACAAATAAAAGTTATTGGGAAAAAACAGTAACCAGAATAAGATCAGCATGAGAGAGACTAATTTGGATCTGCTGGATTTTATCCACATCGCTAATTCAATCGGGATATATGCCAGAATCGTATTAGTAAAAAATAAATAAAAAACACTTTTTTCATAAAAAGAAAGATAAAGAACGAGCAGCAACAAAATGTAATATCCTCTAATAAAATACATCTGCTTTTGAATCATTGGACATCTCTCCTTTTTTAAACTAAACGGGTCGGTGATCATTGCGCCCATAATAATTTTCTGCTTTTGATGGATTATCTAATAAATCGCTGATGGTCGTAAAAGTGTATCCTTCTCTTTTTAATTCATCAATCAGCACAGGAACAGCATCTACGGTCTCAGGATAGATATCATGTAGTAAGATAATTGCACCGTCATATACTGTGCTTTTTACTTGCTGCAGAATTTTTTCCTTTTGTCTAGATTGCCAATCTTTCGAGTCAACAGACCATTCGATCATTGGGCGATTAATGATTCCTGCTCCTTTTTTTGTGATAGAGCCATACGGAGGTCGGACATATGCTGGCTTTTTACCGATTGCTTTCAAAATAGCGTTATCTGTTTGAGTAATTTCAGCACTGATTTCCTGGTCAGATAGACCTGCTAAATCTTTATGTGAAAATGTATGGCTGCCGATTTGATGACCATCTTGTACCTCTTTTTTCAAAAGTTGTTCGTTCTGGGAAACATTTTCTCCTAGAACAAAAAAAGTGGCATGTATATCTTTTTGTTTTAAAACTTCTAAAAGTTTCGGCGTTGTGGACGGATTAGGCCCGTCATCAAAGGTAAGAGCAATGGTCTTTGATGATTTCATTGTATCTTCCGTTTCTTTATTTTTTTCATTTTTTGTTTGCTGTTCCTTTGTGGTGATCGTTGGACTGGTAGAATTTTGTATTTCTGTTTGCTCTTGTTTCCTGGAGCTTTCAGTATTTTCTATTGTTTTGTCTTCGTTCGTTGAGGGCGTGAAGACTCTGTCTGCCATATAGACGCTTCCCCCTGTGATCCCTATTAGAAGGATGATTATTCCAAAGGCTATCAAACTTTTTTTAATCATATTCCTCTCTCCTGCTTTACTGTAATTGCTGACTGATTCGTTTGATTTCTGCATCAGTCATTTTTTGGTAAGATATGCCGTCAATTATTTCTTCTTCCCCTTTTAATTGATCCGTACTCATTTTAAATTTGTTATTCTTCGTTATATATAATTTCAGCAATTCTCCCAAAGGTAAATTGGTTTTCATATTGTTGCCTAAAACATTGATGATTTTGTCTACTTTAGGTATGGATTCCAGAGTCAATAGCTTCTGCATAATCGCTTTGATCACTTTTTGCTGTCGAATTTGTCTCCCATAGTCACCATTAGGATCGTCATATCTCATTCTTGACCAGGCAAGTGCTTCTTCTGGAGATAACGTAAGGGAGCCTTTTGGGAAATCATAGTGATCAAAGCTGAAAGCAAAATCATTGACCACTTCAATATCGCCAACGATACTTAGAATACTCTCCAGCCCTTTCATATTCATTGCCATGTAGTAGGGAATAGTAGTATCAAGCATACTCTCTGTCGTTTGAATAGCAGTTTGTTCCCCTCCGTAAGCATAAGCGGCATTCAATTTGTCAAATCTGTTTTGTCCTGCGATTTGAACATAGGTATCTCGCTCTAGACTAATCAATTTTATTGCTTCATTTTTCAGATCAACATGAGCAGCAATCATTGAATCCGATCTTCCTCGTTCCGTCCTTCCAAATTCTCCAGTATCTACACCTAATAGCAGTACATTGAACTGATCGGGTAATTGTGTGTCTGTATCGGCTGAATATTTCACATTCATGTTGGCGGCTGTTTTTTTTGAAACCTCAGACAGGTTTTGCAATTTCATATATTCGCTTACACCATAAGCACCCGCTGCTATAATAAACATCAATAGAAAAATAGATATGATTTTTAACGTTTTATACATTTATCTTCTCCTCCTTTGCTGTTAAGGATAGAAGCAAAATCTATCTGATTTGTATCTAAATACCATACTTTAGAGAAATTAAAAAAAGGTTGTGCCAAAATTCTTGTCACAACCTCTTGATAAACGGTATTCCAAAAGTAGCTTTTTCGAAAAATAATTTATTTACTGAACTGGTCGATGATCGTTTCTGCCATAGTAGTTCTCTACAGCCGTTGGATACCCTAATAAATCGCCAACTGTCGTGATGCGATAGCCTTGCTCTTTTAGATAATCGATCACTTGAGGAACGGCACGAATCGTTTCAGGATAGATATCATGGAATAAAATAATTGACCCATCGTATACTGTTGCTTGGATCTTCTGCAAAATCAAATCAGGATTCCTTGTCTTCCAATCTTCTGAATCAACAGACCATTCGATGATCGGTCGCTGGATGATCGTTGCTCCTACATTCGTGACAGAACCATAGGGCGGACGAACAAAAGCGGGGGTTTTGCCAGTGACTTTTTTGATCTCAGTGTCTGCTTTCGTCACTTCCTCCGTCATCGACTGGGCAGAAAGAGTGGCCAGATTCTGATGATCGTATGTGTGATTGCCAATCTCGTGGCCTGCTTCAGCTGTCTGCTTCACGATTTCAGGATGTTGCGCCGTATTTTCTCCTAAGACGAAAAAAGTGGCATGCACGTTTTTTTCTTTTAAGATTCGCAGAAGCTGCGGCGTTGTGGTCGCTCCTGGTCCATCATCAAAGCTGATTGCGACGCTTTTGACAGTCGGGTCTTGGATTGCTTCTGTACTGTCTTGTGTTGATTGTGATGACTGACTTTGTACCTTTTCCGCTGATTCTTGAATGGCTTCTTTGACGTTAGCTGTTTCAGTTGATTGGCTTTTAATGGTTGATTGTTCTGATTGTTTGAAAGATTGTGACGAATGCTCCGAAGAGTGTGTTTGCCCTTTTACTTCGGTGATCAAGGAGGCCACCGAAGTAACTTCGAAAAATAAAATACCTAGCAAAACAATAAGCCCAATAACTAAAAAAGACTGTTTTGACATACACATTCTTCCTTTAATTCTTATTTTTGCAGAATTCTCAAGAAACAAATTTTTTGCTACTTTATAATTACTTTATTATCACTTTATTGTTATATTATCGTCAGTTAGTTCAAAATCAGCGTTCGATAATACTCAGTCTAAAATAAAGGGCTAACATTTCTTTAGAAATTTCTGCTATTTCTCATTGATACTAGGATAAATGATAAATGAATGGCATATGAGATAAAAATGATTTTTTTACTGTTATTTGATTAATTAATATGATAATTAAAAAAATTCATCCTCACTTTACTCTTTTCAATTGAAACATTCTATGATAATGACCGCTTCCAAGTGTAAAAACACTTGAAAGCGGTCATTATTATTATTCGTAAGATTTTCCTAAAATAGTTAAATCAGTCAACAGATCATCCATGTTTGCAACTTTAGGTAAATGCCCCCACTGCTCAAATCCGTTTTTTCGGAATAGGTTGATGCTCGCTTGATTGGTAGCAAACACAAAAGCTAAAAGTGTATCGATCTTACAATCTAAAAGTTGAGATTCAGCAAATGATAATGCTTTTTGTCCTAATCCATGTTTTCGGTAATTTGAATCAATATAAATACTTATCTCTGCAGTTTTTGCATAAGCTGGTCTCCCGTAAAAATCGCTAAGACTCACCCATCCTGCGATATTTTGATCGATCTTCATAACCCACATCGGGCGTTCTTTTGATTGATGGGCATCAAACCATGCCTTTTTCGATTCTATTGTAACTGGTTCTAAATCAGCTGTAGATAAGCGAGTTGGAATCGCTTGATTGTAAATTTCCACGATTCTAGGCAAATCCTGGATCTGTGATAAAGAAAAGTTGATCATCGTTCACAATCCCCTCATACGTAATTGAGGTTATTATATCATTATCTATAGTTGCTGCAATCATTTTTTCATTTTTCTGAAACAGGTAGTTTATTCAATTATAGAGTAGTTGATCGGGAAATTCTCGCGCATCTGTGATCAATGTTCTGCCAAATCCTGTAGTCCCTCTTATTCCATGAAAATCAGAACCGCTAAAACAAGAAAAATGATATGTTTTGATGAGATCTGAAAGGATCTTAAGGTCTCTTATACGATGAGCTGGATGATACTTCTCCAAACCATCAATCCCGAATGAAGCGAGTTCTGGGATTAAATCATAGTTATCAAATTTTCCTGGACAGGCTAGAACAGTCAATCCACCACCGTATTTGATTGCCTCTATGGCATCATATACATTTATTTTTTTTCGATTATCAGAAACTTCTTCTGCTGTCATAAGTTTTTGATAAAACGTATGGTCCATCTGTGTACCATAGCCTCTTTTTTTCAATAAACGATATAAATGACAGGGATAAAGTGCAGTTGCCTTCTCTGCTTCCTTCCAAAGTTCCTCTTCCTTCAGATGATAACCTTCTGCCTGCAGTTTTTTTAACTTAAATAAAGTTTGATTGGTTTGAAAATGAAGTAACGGTCTGCACAACTGCTTGATATAGCTCCGATTTGAAAGATTATATCCCAATATGCGGACATGTTTTTGTCTTTTCAAGTCAAAAGCACTAATTTCGATTCCTTCGATCAAATTAACAGGCGACTCAAAGAATACTTCTTTTACTGCTTCTATCCCTGCGAATGTATGATGATCCACGATTGCTAAATGGTTTATTTCTTGAGCTGTCGCTAAAGACAAAAGTTCTTTTGGATGAAAAAAACCATTCGAATAGCAGCTATGCACATGTAAGTCTGCCTTCATTCCCGTTCTCCTCTTTCTATAAAATTTTATGTTTTGACAATATATTTTTCTTTTAATTTCAAAGAAATAAATTCTAACAGTACAGCAATCGTCAAGATCATATAGACCATCACGCCGATTTCTCGAAAATCAAAATAAAAGTTACTAGCCATCGTCAACTGAAAGCCTAATCCTCCTGCACCAGCTGCAGCTCCTACCGCAATCGCATTTGTAAAATTGATTTCAAACCGAATGAATGTCCAAGAAAGCAATGTCGTGAAACAATGAGGGAGAACACTTTGAAAAACAATCTGCCACCAGCTCGCTCCACACGCTTTCAAACTTTCGATCATGCCAGACTCCATTTCTTCAATACTTTCAGAATAAACTTTTGTCAAATAAGCAATGCTGTGAAAAGACATCCCGATAATTGCAGCATTCGCTCCTAATCCGATCAAAATAGAAAAAATCATGACCCATAAAATCGTGGGAACTGCTCGAATAAAAGACATCAGCCCTCTTATCGTATTGGAAAGAAAGCCACTGCTTAAGTTTCGGGAAGCTAACAGGCTAAGAAAGAAAGCAAGAAAAGCACCAATCACAGTTGTTAAAACAGAGAGACCAATCGTTATATCAAGACTTTCTACTAAAGAAAACGTCGTAAATCTTCCAGATAACTGCGGACGCAAGAAAATATTGAACATATTGGAGAAAAAAGCAGAAACTGCTTCTGTTAACTTGACATTCCCGTAATCCATCGTGATCACAGTGTATGCACAAACCAAACATAAAAGTAGCAGCATGAGCCTTACAATGATCCGTTCTTGACGCCATAGTTTAACTTTTACCCTCTGATTTCTTTTCCTGAATGCCACCTTTGAATAAGAGGTTGGATTAAGTATGGCATTCGTTTCATTTGTCTGATAATCCATCATCAGCGGATCATCCTCCTTACTGTATTCGAAATTGCCTCCAGTGAGATAACTGCAATAATGACAGTCAGCGTAATCATACCGACCACATCGTATTGGAATTTTTTGTAATAAAAGTCAAATAAAAAACCAATACCAGTCCCTGTCAGTATCCCGACTAGCGTAGCATCACGAATATTATTTTCTATTAGAAAAAGAAGCCAGCTAAGGAGCTGATTCAAACACATCGGCAAAACACCTTGCCAAATGATTTGCAAATAGGAAGCTCCAGATGCCATCATCGCTTCAATGACGCTGCCAGATACTTCATCGATTGTTTCCATGAATGAACGGGTCAAATAACCAAATGTCGTAAAAGTAATCGCCAAATATCCGGTAAACTCGTTTTGTTTGAAACTTAACAACAAGATTATTGCCCATACAACAATAGGGACATTTCTGAAAAAACTCGCCATGCCTCTAGCGATCACTTTTGTGAAACGATTCAAACCGATTTCTCTTGATCCAATCACAGCTGCTATCAAGGCAAAAATAGCACCTGATGTCGTAGCAGTCACTGCCATCAGTATCGTCTGGACGAGTCTAGATATGATGATCGATAAATAGGCTAGGGAATCACTTGTCGGAATAAAGTTGGAGAATAGCCAGAAAAAACTTTTTGGCACAGCAGAAAAAGCTGCTCCTGCCCGAAATCCAACGCCATGTGCTGAAATAAAATAAAGAAAAGCAATCAGCAAAATATAAAACAAGCGATATCTTTTTTGTTGTCTGAAAAATTTTTCTGCCTCTATTTTTTCCATTCTCTCATCCTTTACACTAATAATTTTTTAGATTGATAGATCGTTTCTATTTTTTCTTTTGTCAACTCGTATGGCCTTCCCTCAAATACGATCTTTCCGCTATTCACTCCAATGATCCTATCGGAATAATCGATGGCTGTTTCCACTTGATGCAAGTTGACAAGGCAAGTAATCGCCAATTCATTGGTTATTCTTTTTAAGTAATCCATGATCGTTTTAGCAGATTTTGGATCAAGAGAAGCTATTGGTTCATCACATAAGATGAGTGCCGGATTTTGCATGAGTGCTCTGGCGATTCCGACCCGCTGCTTTTGTCCACCACTTAATTCGTCACATCGAGTGTACGCAAATGCCGAAAGATCCACCTTTTCTATAAGATCAAAAGCCTGTTCTTTTTCTTCTTCTCGATAAAGACCAGCAGCTCCACTGAGTGTTGTTTTATAACCCAAACAGCCATGCAGTACATTTTCGATTACGGTAAGGCGACTGACAAGATTATAATGCTGAAAAATCATACCAATACGTCTTCTTTTCTTTCGCAGTTCTTTTCTTTTCAGTTCATTCATTTCTCTATCCTCAAATCGAATCGTACCACTATCTGCTTCGATTAATCGGTTGATCGTACGCAAGATGGTTGATTTTCCCGCCCCAGACGGCCCGATGATCGAAACAAATTCTCCTTTTTCAAGTGAAAATGAAATATCCTGCAATGCTTGATTTCCGTTTGGATAGGTTTTCGTGATGTTTTTTACTTCTAATAGCATTTGGCTTTCCTTTCCAGTCTTTTCTTATTTGTTCATTTCTTTTATCTCATCATAAAAGTCATCTGAGACTTCCACATACCGCTCATTTCCTTCTTTTGTGAACATACCTGGGACATCAGCATCTTTTGGTGCAAAAATAGCTTTATTTTCAGCTGTACTATCAGCAGTCATTCCTTTGATGATCTTATCAATATCTGCTTCAGACAACGTCTGTTTGTTTGCTGCAATTGGTCCATTCAAGACCGGTATGGAAAGAATAACTTGTGCTTGTTCCCCTCGTACCGTGTCAAAAGGAGCTTGAGCATCTTTTTTTACTTCGTAAATGACTCCTGCCTTGTTTTCTTCTCCTTGGATCACATCAAAATATTGCGGCATATTCATAAAAGCAGCTACATCCGCGTCGCCTTTTAATAAATTGATCATGGATCCTTGATGAGACCCGCCAAACAACACTTTTTCAAAGAATAGACCATCCATGATAAGATCATCTGTATTCTTTAAATCAAAATGTTCAGCGATTTTGTTGCTCGGTACAGTAAAACCAGAAGTTGAGGTATTCGTGACGAAAGAAATCGTTTTGTCTTTGATTGGATCAATCGTATAGCCACCTGTTTCTTCATACTCTTTGCTGTTTTCTGGTTTCACCGCTAAAAAGCTGTAATATAACGCATCTTCCAGCGTTCCGCTTGGCCCAGAATTGGTCAATATGGCTTCTACTTGCTCATTTTTCTTGTTTGCTTCGATATAGCCTTCTGCACCCATATAAGCTAAGTCTACTTGTCCATTTGCAATAGATTCCACGACCACGTTGTAATCTGTACTTGTCACTAATTCAACTTTCTTATCTGTAGCTTTTTCAACCACCGCTTTTACCGCTTCTCTTGCCGGTTCAAACTCTGCAGCAGATTCATTAGGGTAAAAGGCAATTTTGATCGTATCAGAGGATTGGTTTTGATTACCACTTACTGTCTGATTGGACGAACGACAACCTGCTAATACCATTAGAGTTGCTATTAATACTATACTCACCATCGTTTTTTCTATTTTTTTCAACTCAAACATATCTTAGCTCCTTTTATTTATTTGCTACATCTTTAGTGTACCCTCTATTTGTAAAGTTCTAATTTGTATCTTTCTTAATTCAAATAAAGATTGTAAAAACTATGTAAATTCGTGATTTCTCTATTCCAAAAGTTTATCTAAGCAGGAACAAGGTTCTTTGTCTCTTTTCAGCTAGCTAGATCTAAACTGGTTTAAACAAAGATTTACAAAACTCGCTGTGCTGGAAATATTTTTACGGTGGATTCTTTCCTATCTCGGTTAAAAATGAAAAGCATGACCTGCATATTGCAGGTCATGCTTTTCATTCACTATTATTTAATTAAATAGAAGTTTCTGTGATGATCGCAATCAATTTCTTTCTTAACTGATCGAATTGACTGTAAGACTGATTGAATAATCTCTGCACAGACTGATGGCTGTTTTCTATCCAGTTTTCTGGCTTTTTCTCTCCAAGAAAATCAGCTAGGAGCTGGTCTGTTTTTGTTTTGTTTATTTTCTCCGCTTCTTTTAGCAGATAAAAATCTTCTACACCACGATACAGTTCTTTATAGCGAAGAGACAAGAGCAGCCTGCCGGAGACAGATGGATAGACCAAGCACAAATCACCAATTGGAAGTGAACTGGTATTGTAACGAATATCTTCTCTTGCATGTTCCGGCCAGCAGTTATATGCCCATCTCAGCAGACCATCTGTTCCAAAATAATAAGCTAATGCTCCTTGTAAGCGGCTTTCTGTCAAGGGACTGTGCAAGAATGTGTTTGGTTTATCTGGATAATTGCAGATGTAGTATTGTGTTTTTCCAGGAAACTGTTCCTTCAGCCATTCATAATTTTGACAAGTACAATAAAAAGATGTGACTGGATAGTCGATCTCTGAAATCAAGGCTTGTAAGACTGGTTCCTTGTCAAATGCCACTTTCAGCTGTAATGTTGGTTCAATTTCTTTTAGACACTTGACAGCTTCTTTAAACGTATCGATTTCATGTGCTTTTGGCTCATCTGCCATGAGACGAACTTTGTCCCAAATGTTCTTTTTCTTAAAATAGGTAAACAATTGCTGGAAATATTGTCTGAGCTCTTCTTGTTTTTCGATGAATGCCATTTGCTCTATTTCCTCATCATAATAACGGATCACAAGTTTTTCTGGATGTTCTACTGCTTTATTCAAAGGGAAGAAGGGTGGCTGCCAGACGCCTAAAAGGCCGAACACATCGATTTCTTTATCGATCCCTGCTTCAAAAAAACAAGCTAAATACTTATCCAAAATTGAAAAATCACACTGGATATTTCCTTCTTTTGTTTTGAGGACTTTGACCATTGAGTATTCATACAAGTTAGCTGGGAAATCTTTGACAATATAATTGAACCATCCTTTCCAAGGGATTTCTCCTGCAATGACTGTGATGGTTTTTTGGCCTAACTCAGCTAAGGTTGAAGCCATTGTCTGAATCAGTTCAAAATGTTGATTACTCCAAAGAGGCACTTGGAATGTACGAGAAAGATTAGAAGGTTGTTGCCAAATGTCTAAATGGAAGGAGTCAGTTACTTTATCACTGAAAGTAAATGCTTCTACAGTTACTTCTAATCGTTTCTGTCCGATGACTGTTTCTTTTGTCGTTATTCCTGCTTGATAAATCGTGATATCTATCGGATAGGTGCCGGTTTTTTGTTGACCATCAACCGGTATTTCTACGTAAATAGGAGTAAAGCGATCACCAGAATAAGTATGTGCTTTTTCTTCTAACAGTTTATCTCCGTAGAAAATGTCGTCTTTTCCGCAATAATATTCAATAAAATTCGACTTGATAGGCAGTTCCGAGTTGATTTCTATTCGGTATATAGGTATCTCAATCGCATCTGGGATCGTAAATTGATCGTCTAAGCTGTAATGGTTTTTCTTCCCATCATGCAGCAATAACTGAAATGCGGCTGTACTATTTCGATAAACAGATAGATTTTCGAGTGGCTCCGGTTCTTGGGCAAACATACTAGTAGATGGTTTAAAGGTTTCGTTCGTCAGCAAGATATTCATGGACAACCTCCTGTTCTTTTTTCGGATAGGTATATAAAGAGAATTTGATGATTTTAGGCATATTACCGATATATGGCGTATAGCGCTCATCCCCATTTAAAACACGCTCTGTGGTCCATTTTTTTCCTTCAAAATATCCTTCTTCAAAATTCAAAATTTCTGAACACAGCTCTTCATCTACTGCATCGTGGAATAGCGCAAAGTTACATCCAGCAAAAAAATAATCATTTTCTAATTGAAAAAAGAGGCCAGCAGTGTTCAGCTGCTCTTTCTTGTCTTTGCTTAAATATTTGATCAAAAATCGGTAATTTTCATCTTGATACTGATACGTCATGTCCTTTTCCTTTTTAAAAGAATGGATCTTGATTGTTTCATCCGTTAAAAACGGGGTTAGTTCTTTAATTATTTGATAACACTTAGTAAAATAAGGCAAACTTCCTGTCGGATCAAAAGCCGCTTGGTCTAATCCTAACTCTTTCAAAAAAGCCTGATCCTCATCTATTATAGCTTCCGTACTTTTTCTAAGATCTTCGATTCCAAATGGAGAATACAAAAGTGCGCCTTTCCCAAATGCATAGAAACAATTAGATAGATATCTTAGATCTTTTCTTGTTTCTGGTATGAAAAGGGGTTGATCAATCATTTGATAATCTTGAATGATTTCCCGAAAATTTTCTTCATAGATATCTGGAGCAAAAGCCGTTAAGCTAGGTGCATTTTTTTCCCATACGTTTAATACATTTTTTGTAGGACCACCGCTAGGATAGTCGCCCGCGCTTTTTCCTTCTTTATGCAGCCAAGCATTGGTGAACAACGGGATATCTAACCATTTTTTTGCTTCTAATGCCATCTTTTCCAGTGCATGACTAAAGGCATAGGCCATGAATGTCTCGTCTGAAAATTCCTGCCAGCTGTTTGCTTGAGGATATAATTCTCTGATTCTTTCTGGAAGTGTGGATCCATATATTTGCTGTGCTTTTCTAGAGTAATCCCTTGCCGTTTCAAGACATCCAACCTCATTTTGGATCTGCATCATGCATACTTGATCTTTCAGCGGATGCTGACTGATAAATTGACATAGGCTAGATAATGCGCGACAATCTGCTTCAATTGCTTTCTCGCAAAACGGTGAGATACAATTTAACTGCTCTTGTTTTTGGTTGACTACTCTAAAATAATTTTCTGTATCTGTCTTGATCCACGGAGGAACATAAGTAGATAAACCGTTTTTCCATAAACCGAACCACAGAAAAACCAGCTTGATCTTATTTTCAGCTGCTTTTTGTAACTGAGCTTCTATCAAATCAAAGTTGAATATTCCCGGAATTGACTCAATGTTTTCCCAATAAACAGGTACAAGCAGGGTGTTCAATCCAATATTGTTCACAAATGGCCAAATATTTTTTTCCATAGAAAGTGCCGTGGAAGCTGCTGAATTATGCACTTCTCCCCCTAAGAGAAGACAGGGTTTTTCATCCATGAGAAAATAGAACCGATTGTTCTTATTGATTATTTCATATTTCATTTATTTCCTCCGATCATCGATTCTTTGATGGAAAAGTTCAAAGATTCCAAGTCAATTCATTTACCCATTGACTGATCTTTGTTTTTGTAAATTTCTCTGGCGAAAATTCACACAGCTGGTTGAGGGACAAACTTCGAATGATTTTGTACCTACTTTTATCGGCTAAAAATGGCAAATGTTCAAGTAAGATCGAACGATTTGCTTCAATGGCGTATAAATTTTTGATCGGTACTTGCCAAACGTCTTCTATTTTTTGTGTAGTTTCTACAGCGGCTTGTGACCAAATGATTTCCAGCCACTCGATACAAAGCTCAAACCACTTGGCAAATCGTGGGTCCACCATCTCTTCACTATTTCCACTCCATTTATTTCCTAATGATAATCCGTGCTTTCCTTTTTGAAAAATATGTGTTTCAAATGGTACATCGTTTTCTTCTAACGCTCTCAAATACAAAATAGAATTCTCGATAGGCACCACATTATCTTCGAATGTAGAAAACAAAAAAGTAGGTGGCGTTTGCGGTGTCACACACATGTCTAAAGAAGGAGCCTTGATCTTCATCGCTTCTGCAAAGGAGCTTAAGATAGCCGGATAGGCAAGGATACAAGCACTTGGTTTTCGATCGGACAAAGTAGACAAAGCGGCTGCTAAATGCCCACCGGCAGAAAAACCGATCACTGCTACTTTGGATTGATCGATTTTTGCTTTTTCAGCTAGTAAGGCAATCAGATCCATGCTTTTTTCTGCATCCGCCAGTGCTTTGTGGAAATCACGGTGTTCTCCAACGTGATAGCGCAGCACACCCGCATGATAACCTTCAGCAGCAAATTTCAATGCAATCGGTTCTGCTTCTCTTTCACTGCAAAATCCATACCCTCCTCCTGGAATCACTAGTATAAACGGACGTTTGTCAATACGGTGAAATTCGGGTTTTTCTTCATGAAGATAAACCGTTAGAGTCGTATTGGCTTCGTTGTCAATAGTCATCGTATTGATCTGCATAGGCTCACTCCTCTTCGTTTAATCCATTTTCAGCAATCAATTTTTGATACCAATAAAAGCTATCCTTTTTATAACGATCCAAAGTATTCAAAGAATCATCTGTTCGATCAACATAAATAAAACCGTATCTTTTTTCGATTCCTTCATGGGTGCTGATCAAATCGATCGCGCTCCACGGACAATAACCGATCACCTCTACACCATCTTCCATTGCTAGATACATTTGCTGGATATGCTGTTTCAAATAGTCGATGCGATACTTGTCATGGATTTTTCCATCTTCTGTTAATTGGTCTTTTGCTCCTATTCCGTTTTCGGTTATCAATAACGGCAGACGATATCTTGAATAGATCTCATTTAACGTATAACGGAACCCTTCTGGATCGATTGGCCAGCCGAATTCAGTCATTGGCAAATGTGGGTTCGTTGTTGTTTGAAAGAAATCCGGGATACCAAAGCCAGATTGCTGATCGATCTTGTTTTCTTTTTGATAATAGGCTGACACAGTCATGGTATTGTAATAATTAAAAGCGATATAATCGCATGTACCTTCTAGCATGATTTTTTTGTCTTCTTCTGTTACTTCAGGACAGGCATTGATTTTTGACAAAATGTGCCAGGCATTATGGTTATAGACACCATAAACCGCAGCATCTAAAAACAGCCAGTTTCTTAAAGCACTCATATTCATTGCAGCCAACTGGTCTTCTGGTTTATCAGAAGCAGCATATACACTGGCAATGTTCGGCGCGGGTCCGATCTTTCCTGGATAATTCCCATCATGATAATTTTTCGTGACTAGGGCTTGAGCAACGAGCATATGATGGTTTTCTTGAAACTTTTCTTTCATTGATTTATTACTTGTACCAATGATCGAACCAGCTAAAGCCATGACATTTTGTTCATTGATTGTTTGCCAATAGTTTACTTCTTGACCGAATGTGTCAAAAAGCAGCTGGCAGTAATCAGCGAAAGCTTGGATCGTCGCCCTATTTTCCCATCCTCCCTTTTCATGGATTTCATAAGGCAAATCAAAATGGAACACCGTCACGATCGGCTCGATCTCATTTTCCTTCAATAAAGCAATGAGTTTCTTATAAAACTCCAGCCCTTTTGGATTAACTTTTCCATTAGACATGACTCTACTCCAAGAAATCGAGAACCGATAAGCTTTTAATCCTAGCTCTTTAAATAAACGAACATCTTCTTCAAAGCGATGGTAATGATCTACCGCCACTTTGAAATCACTTGTTCCATCAGGTATTTCTTTCATATCTTGAACAGACGGCGCTTTACCGTCTGCATCCCAAGCTCCCTCTGTCTGATACGCACTAGTGGAAGCTCCCCATAAAAAATCAGTTGGAAATCTCATTCAATCGTACTCCTTTCGCTGCACCGATCAGATTTGCTTCAGACTCAAAGGCGGCAGCTTCTATCGTCATTTTCGTAATCGTTTGTTCGATCATCGGCGACACAGAAAAGATGGCTTCATAGTTTTTCTGGATATCTCTGATCAGCCTTTTTTGTTTACTGATTCCACCGCCAATAATTATTTTGTCCAAATCCAGCAAACACTGGATATTGAAACAAAGAATCGCTACTTGATTGCAGTATGTGCGATATAAAGTTTGTGCTTGTTCATCTTCTTTTTGATATAGATAATCAAATACAAGAGGTCCTTCTGGTTCACACTGAAATAATTTTGCCAGTTCTTTTACTAATCGAACAGCTGACAAATTGATCCCTGCAAATGATTCAGCCCCATTTATCCCACGATCTTGTATCAAGAAACTAACTTCTCCAGCTTGACAATGGGGTCCTTTTCTCACCTGCCCATCTAGCAAAAGTCCAACGCCGACGCCTGTTCCTAGAATAATTCCTGCACCATTTTCAATCCCTTTTAAATGACCGTAACTTGCTTCTCCCAATACAGCAGCTTTCGCATCATTTTCTACAAACACACGAACGGGCAGATGTTTTTCTATTTCTTGCTTTAAATTGACTTCATTCAGGCATGCGACTGCTCCACCAAAAAAGACGGTTGACGCTTCTTTCACCGCACCAGGAACAGAAAATCCGACAAATTCAATGGGTTCGATCTGCTGATAAGAACGGATCAATTCGACAAGGACAAGGATAAAATTGTCCTTATCTGTTTTTGGTGTCTCTATTTGTCTTTTTTCTCTTATTTGCGTATCCATTATTAAAGCTGACTTGATATACGTTCCACCGATATCGATACTTAATGTCCACATGCTTTTCCCCTTCATTATGCTTCGACTTCTGCATTGATGATTTTTTCTGCTTTCGTTTCTGCTTCTTCTTTTTCCAGCGCCGCTTCTAACTCTAGTTCTTTCTTATCTGCGATCTTAATGAATGGGTACCACATCACCACACCGATTGCCATACAAATAACCATTAGGATCGTGTAGTTCAATCCGCCTGATAAAGGCATCTTCACAAATGTAGGAGTTGTCCAAGGTAATAGCGACATAGTCGGATTCAAAGAAATCGGCAATATGGTAGTGGTTAATCCCCACGTAACGAATCCTGCAATCAATTGTGTAAAGATTTGCGGAATAAAGAAAATCGGATTCAAGATGATCGGCATCCCAAACATCAATGGTTCTGTCACATTGAATAAGGATGGAACAAAAGATAATTTACCTAACTGGCGCATTTTGGCTGATTTGCTTTTGATCATGAAAAATGTCACGAATCCCATGAATCCAGCTGCGTACATCCCCATGTAGATAACAGACGGAACTAAATAGGGTAATGCTTTTCCTTCTTGGAAGGCAGCAATGTTCCCAACGACCATCGTCATACTGATTGCGCCTAAAGGTCCTTGCAAAACAGCATTGTGAATACCGAAGAACCATAAAACAGCTAATAATTCCATGATAATGATGATCGATAACGGACTCGCTACTAAAGAGTTCAACGGGGCATTGATTACGTCGATAAAGAATTGGAAAATCGTTCCTGATTGTGTCAAGCCAAAAAATACTCGCAAAGCAAATACAACAACAAAAATGATCGTAACGACAAATACTGGTGACAAGGATTGTGTGACCATTGGCGGCACGCTTTCCGGTAATTTGATCATAATATTTTTCTTAGCTAAGAAGGCATAGAAGCGGGTAATGAGCAAAGCGACAAGCATACCGATAAATAATCCTTGTCCGCCCAGATAATCCAATCGTAACGCACCGACAGCTTGTTCAACTGCTTTCCCATCTTGTGTGACAGTTGTCATGACGGATTGCGGCATCAGCATAATGAAACTTGCCAAAGAGATGATCGAGGCATTCCGTTCATTGGTCCCTAATTGTTTTGCATAAGAGAAAGCTAAACTATATACGACATACAACGAGAAAACACCTGTAGCACCATTAGTGATTGCTTCTACATGAGGAAAAATCCCCACATTTTTCAAAAAATCGATCCAGCCAGGAAATGGAAAATTACCAATAATTGTAATGAAGGCAATCCCTAATGTAATTGGACTTGTTCGGATAAATCCTTCCATCAATGCGGCTAACACTTTGTTCTTTTGTAATTTCTCCGACATCGGCAATAGTCTGCTACTTAAAAACTGTTCTAATTTTTCCATCTTTCTTCTCCTTTTTTATAATTGAATTGTACGGTCATCTTCTGAATCTACTGTCGAGAGAGAAAAAGTAAATTCGCCAGACTCCCAAATTTTTTCCCCTTGATTGTTATAAAACATAAGTGCTTCTTTTGATAATGTATAGTTAATCGATTTTTTCTCATCTGCATGTATAGAAACGACTTGACTAGCAATCAACCGTCTAACTGGTTGCACAATAGAAGCTGTCTTGTCCTTTACATAAATATGGATAACTGTTTCTATTGGTTTTGCTGAATGATTGATTACTTCATAAACAAGTTGCAACTTATCTTCTTGATCCTGTATCTCCTGCCAGCTTGCTTCGACTTTTCCATACGTTTTACCAGTGCCAAAAGCAAACAGTGGCTCATTGGATTCATCAATATACTTGGACACAAAGCGAGTGGAATGCGTACTTGTTTCTAAAGGTCGGCCAGTTGAAGCATGTGCATAATAGATTGGAATCTGTCCCTCACTCCGTGGGAAAGTCATGCTGAGTCGAGCACTTGGCGCTGCTTTTCCTGCAAGAAGATTGGCAATACCGATGCCTCCCATCGTTCCAGGATACCAAACGAGCAGCAAACTAGAGAAATAAGGTTCGATCTCCGTTAGGACAAGCGGACGTCCGGTATATAAAATCCCCACGATTGGTTTGCCCAATGCTGCTAACGCTTTGATCAACCGTTTTTGCTTTTCAGGCAATCGAAGGTTAGTTTTAGAAGCCCCTTCTCCACTTTCTAAAAATTGTTCTCCGATCGTCAGTAAAATCACGTCAGATTTTTCAGCAGTTTCCAATGCTTCTTGGAATAATGTTTCTTCGTCTTCGATTGTTCCATTCAGTTGTTCAATTCCAGCTTTTAACGGTCCAAATGGTTCATAAGAATCAAACAGGTTGAATCCTTTTGCAAATAATAGCTGTTCTTTTGAAAAATGCTGTTCTAGTCCATCTTTTAGTGGAATACTATCTTGAGGTTTACCACTGACAGAAGCCCAGAATCCAATTGTCAGACGACTTTTGCCATAAGGACCGATAACTGCGATTTTCTGGTGTTTTTTTAATGGAAGCGTATCCTCATTCTTCAGCAAGACACAACTCTTTTCTACTAACTTAACTGCTATTTCTTTCGATTCTTCCGTCAAGATTTCTCCCGTGTTCTCTTCTTCGAGCCCACGATAAGGGTCTTCGAATAATCCAAGTTTGTTCTTTAAGTCTAAGATCCGCCACACTGCTTCATCTAACAATTGCAAGATCTCTTTATTTTCTTCTGCTAATTTTTCTAAAGAATTGGCATAGACAGAAGTCATCATATCGAAGTCCACACCGGCTTCTAATGCTTTTTTAGCTGAATCTGCTTGATCTTTCGCATAGCCATGTACTTGCAACTCTTCAATGGCCGCATAATCAGATACCAGTACGCCGTTAAAGCCGAACCTTTTTCGAAGAATATCCCGATTAAGCCAGCGATTACCAGTAGAAGGCACGCCATTCAAAACATTGAACGCGGTCATGACTAGCAAACAATTGGCTTCAACTGCCGCTTGATAAGGAGCGAGATATTCATTGAAGAGACGTTGGTTGGACATATCGACCGTATTGTATTCCCTCCCAGCTTCTGGAGCCCCGTATCCTGCAAAATGCTTGATACATGCGCCCACTCGGTATTTGTCAATCAACTGGAGATTGTCTCCTTGATACCCTTGGACAGCGTGTTTAGCAAATTCTTTTGCAGTATACACATCTTCTCCCGGAGACTCCATCACCCGTCCCCAGCGAGGATCTCTTACTAAATCAAGCATAGGTGAAAATAGAACATGCAGTCCGCTTAAATAACTCTCTTTCGCTGTTTCTCGTGCGGCTTTTTGAATCAAGTCAAAATCATACGATCCAGCTTGTGCTAACGGAATAGGAAAAATGGTTCGGAAACCATAAATAACATCTGACATAAAGAGGAGCGGAATTTTTTTATTCCTTTCTTCCATTATTTTTTTTTGGATTTTTTTTAGTTTTTCAGGTTCATTTATATTATAAATGGAACCAATCTGACTTAAATCAAAATCATCAGGAAAGCCTAATTCCTTTGTTGGTCCGGTATTCATCACATCGCTATCAGTAAATAAGTCGCCGTTCAACTGAACAGTTTGTGCGATTTTTTCTTTTATTGTCAAGGAATCGACTAATTGCTTTAATTGTTTTTCATCCATTATTTTCTCCTTTTTTGTAACCGTTTTTACACTTTTAATTATAACGATAAAATTTTCTTTGTTATACAACAAAAGAAGACTTTATATAAAAATAGAAGAGAGATACCTGAAAAAATTAATATTCAACATGTTATTTTTGCGATACAATGGAGGAAAAAGGATAGACAGGAGGAAAATAATTGAAACAGACAGCGATTTCTAAAATAATGGATTTGTTATACAAAAAATATCTGATCCCCATGGTTTTATTCGATTCAAGCGGCGAAGTTTGCCACCCGAAGATTTCATGGGAGATACAGCCTATCATGGAAAAATTCATTTCGCCTAAAGAGAATCAATCCGTATGTTTATTTAATCACTTTCCTTTTATGTTTGCTAAACTGGATTTTATTACAGACAGCAAGCCCTATTCCTTATTAATCGGCCCTTGCGGTATGATCGGAGAATCTCCTGATACTTTCCTTTTCAAAGGACATAGCTATCACTATGGTATTCACTATACGAAAGAAACAACTGCAGCTTTTGAAGAATTCGTCCAGCTTACCTATGCTTTTCTAACACACGAACTCTTGAAAAAAGAGGAATTGCACTGGGTTTACCAAAAAGAAATCAAGCAGCGATCTACCACGGATCAACGGTTAGAGGACAGTTTGTACGACCGCCGGATGCAAGAAGCCACTTTTGATTCTTATCAATTCGAGCTTCGATACACGGAGTATATCAAACGGAATCAGCCAGAAAAGATTGATTGGCTCTTCAAAAAGATGCAAGAAACGTATCATGTCGAATTGTCCGAAAATGAATTAGAAGGTTTGAAGCTGAAGTTCTCTGCTTTCGTTGCCATCCTGACGCGTATTAGTATCGATGAAGGAGTCCCGATTAATCAGGCCTTCAGTTTATCTGATGCTTTGATCCAAGGCTTGTTCCGTATCCATTCTTCTAGTGAATGGCACACATATATGAAAGAAGCGACTTATCGTTTCATGCAACTGATCCATCAGCAACCTCTAGCCGATAAATCCATGCTAGTCAAGCAACTAATCAATTATATAGACAGCCATATTTACGACCGTGTAACGCTTGACGAGCTAGCTGAGACATTTGACAAGCACAAAACACATCTTTCTGCTTTATTCAAAAAAGAAATGGGCCAAACGATCCACTCCTACATCCAAGAACGGAAGATCAATGAAAGTAAACATTTGTTGCTTTTTACGGACAAGAGTTATAAAGAAATCAGCGTATTGCTTTCATTTGCAAGTCAAAGCCATTTTATTCAGGTCTTTAAAAAAACAACTTCCCTTACGCCAAGAGAATACCGCGATCAACATTATGCTTATTCCGTCCATTAAAACGATAAAAGTGTATATTTTCTGATTAATAAAAAAACAAATATCATTTATATGATGAAATTTATAGAAAAAATCTGTTATACTAATCGTAATGAAATCTGTCTTAGGGGAATCGAACCATGAAAATCTACTACATTGAAGATAACTTGTTTCATCAGGAATTATTGAAGAAAGAATTACTAAAACATAAAGAGTTGAGTGCCCTCTCTCTTCAAATATACCCGAACAGCGAGTTGGAAACGATTTATAAGCGTTTAGATACACTGGTCTTTTCTTCTTCTGATTTGTTTATTATCGACATTGATTTAAAGACATTGCATAGTGGCATTGATTTTGCTAAAAAAATACGGAACAAGAATCCAGAATGCTCGATTATTTTTCTATCAAACGATAATACACGCGGATTAGAAATCATTAATCAGCAGATTCGCCCAGATCGCTATCTTGATAAATAAAACTTAGAAGAAGTTGCACAATCATTGAAACAGCTACTTTTAGAAAAATTGGAAGCTCAAAAACAATCTTCCTCTATCATTGAACTGCAAGGCGCCACAAAGGTCTTTTTGATTGCGCCAGATGAAGTCAACTATATCTCGACGATCAATGGTTCTCGTTCCACCTTGGAATTTTATGGAACAAATGAGAACTTCGTTATTCATGATAAAATGAAAAATATCAAACAAAAATTCCAAGACTATCATTTCTTTAATGATCTGAAAAGTTTTTCTATCAACCCATTCAATATCAAAGAAGTAGATAAACAAATGATGGAAGTCCATTTCAAAAATAAAGATACACTTCTTTTAAGTTCTTCTAGTGTAAAAAAATTGTTACGCCATATTGACCAACTAAAACAAACAAACGGGTAGGACATGTCTGTCCTGCCCGTTTTTAACTTCCTTATTCCACTTTGTTAGCTATTCATACAGTTTTACTGATTGACTTCTCATAAATCGTCAATTCCAAGACAAACATTTTCGTACGCTTTAAATATTTGATTCCATAGTTGGCATTCAGATATTTATCCGTGATTTTCGAAAAGTTATAAAGACCGAGTCCCCCATTTTTTTTCGTTGAGCTTCCTCTTTTCATCAATTTAGCTAAGCTTGTTGAGGACATATCAGCAGGATTCTCGATTTTGAAATAAAACCGCTCCTTTGTTTGATTGATCGTAATACTGATTGGCTCTTCTTTTCTTGTTTCATCACAATGCTCAATGGCATTATTCAGTGCAATAGATAACAGACGAAGAACATCGATATAATCTGCCTTGATATTATTGATGATATTCAGAACTTGGATATCATAAGAAATGCCAGACTGATTGGCTCTTTCCATAAAATGATAAAAAAGCCCACGTACTGCCGGATCACTGATTCGCTTCAAGGGATTGTGTCTCGCATCATCGATCGCTTCTAAAGAATAATCCTTTAAATGGGTCAATAGTTTAATAGAATTCTCCTGACTGTCATTCATCAAGCTGTATTCCAACGCAGAAATATAATTCAAATAATCATGACGGAAATCATCTAATTTCTCGTAGTATTCTTTTGTCTCCTGATTGTCTTTCAAATAAAGTTCAATCACTTGGAACTTTTTCTTATATATAATAAAGACAATAAAAAAAGCAGTATAAAAAATACTATATAAAAGCGTGATGATCGAAGTAAGGATATAATCCAACGAGTAAAAACTAATACCTAAATGAAAGATGTAAATCAGCACATAAATCACAACAGATAAAATCGTCAAGCCTTTCAGTTTTTTCGTATAGCCACTAAAATAATCGAATATATCATACTTTTGATCTGCTTTTCTGATCAGCAAAAATAAACTAGTTGCTAGTACTAATTCTACTGAAAGATTCAAATAGCTAGTATAAAATCTCAAATACCTTGGAATATCGATTGCTAAGAAAAAGGAAATACCTACCACATTCAATAAAAAATTTTGTAACAGGATCGATAAAAAAATATTTTCTACCAAAAGATATAAAAACCAACACATTGCAGCATAAGCGATTGCAAAGAAAACGAATGTGTATGGAACAAAAAACATATTAGCTATCATTAGCCCCAAATAAAACAAGAGGAATCGCCATTTTGACGCCCCTTTAAACAACAGACTCATCCAAATAAACAAATTTAGATAAGCAATGAGAACAAACATGATTGACTCCATCAACTAACTCCACCCTTTCGCCTCTATCATAACAAAAATAAGAAGGAAAAACAGCCACGTTTCCCCTTCTTATTTTTTATGGTGCTCTCTCGATCGTCCATTCCAACTGTGACTGATATTCACCAGTATAAGCGCCTGGTGAAACAGCTAACCGGAATTGATGGTTCGCATCTTGTTGCAGAGAATAATCCGTAGCATTGTTTTGAACGACTGGCAAATCCACTGCTGAGCTATCATTGATTGACAGCTTTTCTTCCCCATTCAGATAGGTCAATTGCGCAGGCAAATCTCTTGTTCCGTCAGAAAAAGATGTGGTCTGTTTGACTTTAAGCTGCCAATCTTTCGGAATTCCTGTCGTATCTTCTACAACTACCCCAACAGTTGCTTGTGGTGAAGAATAAACAGTGGTACCGGAAATAACCATGTTATTGAATTGGATCTCCGGATTGATCGATTTAAAGCTGACGTTTCCTTGATTCAATATGATTTTAAAACTTTCATGATTAGATAACTGGCCTTCTGCATCTTTGGCATAAACTTCTACTTGATTATCACCAGTGTTAAGATCAGCGAGAGAAATCTCTTGTGAGAAAGGAAGCCATGAGTCTTTTGCTGTATTGCTGACATTGTCTTGCAAGACTCTTTCTTGCCCATTCAGCTTATAAAATAAAGAAACAGCATTACTGTCTTTATCTTTCCATTCCCCATCGATCGTCAATGACTGATCTATTGGAAACACACTGATGGAGGCATTTGCTAAAGAATCAGAGAGTTTGATTTGTGGTGGTACCAATGTTTGGACAAGTGTAATAGCCGCATCGTCTTCCGCGACTTGTCCATTACTATCAGAAATTTTGATATGGACATTATTTGTTCCAATATTCCCTACATTCTTCAAGTCAACTGGGATTTCAAATGTACCATCTTCTTTAAAACTACCATCTGGAATAGGCACTTCTTTACCATCAATCGTCAATACAGGATGGATATCGTCCTTTGCACCAGCCCAAGAACCGGTTAAAGTAGTTTGATAAGAAGAATCGTCTTTTATATCGATTTTTTTGTCTTTAGTAGCTTCGTCAAATGAGATCCCTAAATTTTGGATACTTGGCATAGATGTAGCTAGAAAATGGTCCCAGTCAAAATCTCCACCGCCAATTGTTGGATCATATATGGCTGTATGGAGCGAGAATTGTTTGTTTTTCAGCGCTTCTTCCGTAACTGTTGCTTTATAAGACAAAGTGACTTTACTTCCTTTGGCCACCAACAATTTATATAACGAATAAGTATCGTCATATGGACCATCATCTAGCTCTGTGCTCGATATCGGGACTTGCTTCATTCTTCCATCATATGTCGCTGTATCATTGTATAGGATTTTTGTTGAAAAATTAAAAACTGAGATCACATTAGTTTGCAAATCCTTCGTTGGATCGACGAATTTCCCCGTATCTTCCAAACCACCTAGCTCATATTTGAATTCTGGTTCTCCTTTCAATTGAAGACCTTGTGTTTCATCAGGAAATAAAATAACAACTGATGATTGTTTATATTTATCTGGTAAAACACCATCATCTAACTTCTCTAAAGTTGTTGTAACAGTTACTGTATCTCCAACTGCAGTATAGTTAGGTGAATGGTCCTTGTCATAAGAAATCGATGCTTTGACATATCCATCAAAAATCGTTGCCTCTGGAATCTCTGGGTAATTTGCCTCTGCCGATACTTCAGTACTTTGAAAAATCACGCTGAATGCGCTGATAAAAAGCAAACCTAACACATATAATTTATTTAGTGGCTGATTCAATTTCACTTGAAAGACTCACCTACTTTTTTTGTTTAAGTAATTTGTAACTTAAAAATGCGATGATCAATAATAACAAGATTCCGACTGTGATGATAGCTGGGAGATATGAGATTCCTTTGTCTTCTGTCACTGCTTCTTTGTTGATTTTTTTGGCTTTTTCTGACTGGATCGTAAAATCAGTTGTCAGATGCCATGTTTTATCTGTATTGCCTTCGTTGGCATCGATCGTCACCGTATAATCACCAGCTTCGATCTTCTCCTTATTCAAACTGATTGGAAAGTCAAAGTTCGTATTAGGGGCAATCGACATATTCTCCTTTTTTGTTTCATAAAGAACATCTTTTGACCCTTTTTTCGTGATTTTCGCATCAAAATTAACTTTGCTGATGATTCCAGGTGTTGGATTTTGCACATTAGCAAACACAGTCGTATAGGAATTTTGCAGACCAGCTTTTGCTGAGTTCAGTTTCAAATCGGGCGTGACGGCATCTGTATCGTTTTGCAGTTTCACACCGATCACGTACGCATATTTATTACGGATTGCTGTTCCGTCTACTTTTTCACTCACATTATCTTTTTTACTGATGTGTATTCCACCAAGAATGATTCCTTTGAATCGATCTTTTGGCATTTGAACTTGGAAAGTCACATCTTTGGATTCACCAGCTTGTAATTCAATTTCTTGATTATTAGGAGTGACTAGCTGATTCAATACATATTTAGCAGACGAATCTTTCTTCAAATCTGTTTGTCCGTAGTCAATGACCCCGTTACTGTTTGTGGCAGCATTATTAACATCTACGTTAAAAATCGCTTTTTCTTTTGCTGAGTTAGCTAAATGGATTGAAATCTCTTTTTTTTGATTTGGATCTAATTGCAAATCAAAGTAAGAAACGTTTTTATTTTTTTGAAAGTCGGGAATATTTGCATTGACGCTATACGCTGATTCATTTGAATCAGCGTATGTCGTCAATGGCATCACTACAATACTTAATAAACTAAGAGCAGCAACAAACAATGATTGAAGTTTGTTCATTTTTCTCTCCATACTAAGCAGTTGGGCCTGCTGTGAGTGTCCAAGTGATCGTTGATGTGTATTCTTTTGCTTGCGCAGATCCTGAAGGGACAGATAATTGAACATTTATATTGTTTCCTTCTGTTCCTTTAAAGACATCCAACCATGTTCCTTGACCTTTTAAACTATCGGCTGTCATGACTGTTTTGGCTTCAGTGTTGTCAAAGATCAGATCACTTGTTACAGGTGCTTTACTTGTATTATCAGAAGTTGTTTCTGCTACTCCGTTTTTAAATAATAATTCTGCACCTTTTAACTCTGAACTGTCACTAGCAACAAATTTTGTAGCTGCAGCCGTTAATGTCCATCCGCCTTCTACTCCACGTTTATCAGTGATCTGAACATGTGGCTCTGCATTTTCAGCGTTGTATACTTGGCTAGTCGTTGAGATATCTTTTGTGCCAAATGTGATATTTGAGACATAGTCGATTGACAAAGGACCGTTATCTCCAGTACCGTGGTTATCTGGGTCGTCCGGATCTACTGGGTTCACTGGATTGTCAGGATCATCTGGATCTACCGGGTTTACTGGATCAGAGTTATCTCCTGTAAACGTGATCTTTGCTGTAGAAGTTGCAGAATCTTTGGTTGGCTCTGTTTCATCTGCTTGTACGTTCAATGCGCTTAATAATGAGCTTGATAGCAATACTGTCGCTGCTAATGTGTAGAATACTTGTTTTTTCATCGTTGTTCTTCTCTCCTTATTCGTTCATGATAAATGTTTCATTAAGCTGGTGCGTCTGATAAAGTCCAGACAAGCGTAGCTGTGTAATCACCCACTAAGTTACCTGATGGGACTTTAAGCGAAACATTTGCTGTGTCCATTTCATCTGCCCATGTTCCTAATCCTGTATTCGCAGCCGCTGTCATAATGTTTTGTGCAGCATCATTAACTACTACTTCGCTTGTAGCAGGAGGTGTAGCCTTGTTATCTGCAACACTTTTAGCAGTTCCGCTAGGTAATGTTAGTTCTGCACCACTCAATGTTTTATCTTCTGAAGTAAATCCTGGTTTTTCTGTATCGTAATTTACTTGCAAATGCCAGCCAGCACCAGTTCCTCGTAAATCTGATACTTGTGATTCTGTTAGAGACGCAGGTTTTTCGGCAATATATGTTTCTGTTTTCCCAGAAATCGTTTGAGTACCAAAGTCGATGTTTGAGATATAATCGATACGCAAGTCCCCAGTATTTCCAGTTGGATCATTTGAAGGAGGATTATCGTCAGGATCGATTGGATCGATCGGGCCTACTGGATTATCTGGATCTTGTTTCGTTAGACCGATTTTTGCTGTACTCTTACCACTTAGGTCATCTGCATGTACGGCCACTGTTCCCGCTAAGATTGTTGTGCTGATTAATAATGTAGCTAAAATTGTTTTTTTCATTCTCTACTCCTCTTTCTATTCCAAAATATAAATAATAAAATAACTACTAAAAGAAATACTCCACTCCATGTAATAAATGATTGCTGTTGCTCATTGGTCTTCGGGTATTTCTCTTGTCTGGATTGATCTGCTGATTTATCAGCATCTTGCGAGGATGGTACGGATGGATCAGTTGAACTTGGCGGAACGCTTCCTTCAAAAGTGATACCTACACTACTTTTTTCACTTGCAGCAAACACCACTTGGTTGAAAGCAGAAAGTTGTATCAGGCAACTCAACGTAAAAACCAATATCAAACTTTTTATAAATCTTTTCATGAAAGCTCCTCCCATTTTTCTTTTCGAACACCTCCAAAGTTATAACCTTCATTTCTTTATAATGATTACAATCCAGAACAACGCTTATTATAGCCGATTCCGTTCTATCCTTTTTTTATTTGTAAGCGCTTATTTAATAAGTTGTGTAAATTTTTTGATTTTTTGATTCAAAATGAAAAATAAAAAAAGGAGTGTGACAATAGTTATGTCACTCTCCTTTTTTCAAATAAACGATGTTCTAAAGCTTGTATTTGAGGTAATAAGTCAAAATTACATAAAATATTTGAAAAGCTATTTTCGTACATCTCATCTTATTTTCTGAAACTGACCACTTTTGTCACAACCTTTTTTATCAATTAATATTATTGAGTTTCCTTGATTAGAAATGGTTATTACTGTTCAAAAGCTTCTTTGAAACGGTGGATCAATTCATTGACTACAGGTGACAAGATCCGATTCTTTTTCCAGACTAGCATGCAGTTCGTTTCAATCAGCGGGTCAAGCGGAACAAATCTCACTTCCTTTGAATGATGACTTACAGCCCCTTCTATGACTAAAGCAACTCCTACCTGATTCTCAATTAGCGAGAACACATTGAAAATCAAATTGTACGTTCCTGTGATCAACAGCTGTTCTTTTTTTATACCTAACCAGTCTGCAAATATTCTTTGTATTTCTGGACGCTTGGAAATCAAAAGAGAGACATTGGAAAAGTCTTCTTTTTTTATTGCATCTTTTTGTGCTAAATCAGAAGCTTTTGAAATGAGTAATCCCATTTTTCCTTTCTTGGCAGCAAAATCGTTTCATATTTTTCTGTATCTACTGGATCTAGCAAAATCGCTAAATCTAACAGACCTTTTTCTAGCCGTTCCGTGATGTCATCACTTGTTCCGCTATGTATATGAAATTGAACGCTGGGATAATCTCGGATCAACTCTTCTAGTAATAATGCCAATGTGTCTGAATTATCAGCTTCCACACAGCCGATCGTAAATCGTCCGCTGAATAATTGTTTCTTTCTGTTCTCGAATTCTTGAGTCGTTTGATTCGTCAAATCTAAGATTTCTTCTGCTCGGCTTTTTAGAAAATAACCTGTATCTGTCAAGATCATTTTACGATTTTCACGTACAAACAGTTCTATTCCTAGCTCCGCTTCTAGTTCCTTTAATTGTCGGCTTAAGGTGGGTTGTGTAAGATGCAAAACTTCTGCAGCTCGGGAAATCGTTCCTTCTTCTGCAATTGTCCAAAAATATTTTAGCAAGCGTAACTCCATAACGATGCTCCTTGATTTTTTTACTTGATACATTCCATTTTATTTCTAGATAAAACATGATCATATTTCTTGATTTTACCTTGCAAACGTTCTAAACATTCTTGCATTTCAGCAATTTTTTTCGTCAAAAGTTCACTTTCTTCAATCAAAAGCTTACGTCGTTCAGATACAGTTGCTTCTCCTTCGCTAGATAGACGAATATATTCGATCAAAGACTCAATCGATAATCCAGCGTTTCGCATACAAATCGTAAAATCGACCCATTTCAGGTCTTCTTTTGTATAATCACGAATCCCGCCTTTTGTCCGATTAACTGGCGGAATCAGCCCGATTCGTTCATAATAGCGCAATGTATCGGCCGAAATTCCCTTTTCTTCACTGACTTGTTTGATATTCATTTGATCACTCTTTCTTTTATTATCTTACCACTTCTCTTATGTATCTTATTATTCTACAACTTTAAGTGTACTCTAAGTCAATAACTATTTCTATTAAAACTGAGCTAGATCATCTATATCAGTCGGATCTACTCTATTTGGAATAAAAAAGACTTGTTTTTTTATTCTTTTTTGGATATACTTTTAACAATTTAGGAAAATTTTAGGAAAAGGGGTATAAAAATGACAAAGTATCAGCGAAAGGTATTATTATCGACATCGGCGGGAATTGCATTAGAGAATATGGACATTATGTTTTTAGCTTTTTCATTATCTTCAATGATTGCTTCTTTTCATATTAGTGGTACGCAAGCGGGGTTCATTTCAACGATCACTAATTTGGGGATGCTCATTGGAGGTATTTTTTTTGGCATCATAGCTGACAAATATGGTCGCGTGAAAGTATTTTCTCAAACGGTCCTTCTGTTTTCGATTGCTTCTTTATTGATGTATTTTGCTTCAAATATCTACTTAGTTTATCTCTTTCGCTTTATCGCAGGTGTAGGAGCAGGAGGAGAATATGGTGCATGCATGTCCTTGATTTCCGAAAGTTTTTCCAAAAAACAAATTGGCCGAGCTTCGTCGGTTGCTGGTATTGGTGCACAGGTTGGTGCGGCTTTGGCTGCGATTTTAGCTGCTTTGATCATTCCAGCGTTTGGTTGGAAAATGCTATATGTCGTAGGTGTACTTCCGGTACTAATGGTATTGTTCATTCGTCGCGGTTTGACTGAACCAAATGAATTCAAATCTATACAATCCGCCAAAAAGAAAACCAAACTTAGCCGACTATTTGAAACAAAACATCTTGCTTGGCAAACTTGTGGCCTTAGTATCATGGTGACTGTCCAAATTGCCGGTTATTTCGGGTTGATGAACTGGCTCCCTTCGATTATGCAAGATCGATTAGGACTTTCAGTTTCTGGTTCTTCATTGTGGATGGTAAGTACTATTTTAGGAATGTCTTTGGGGATGATGACTTTTGGCATGATCATGGATAAGATGGGGCCTAAACTAGCCTTTTCTTTATTTTTGATTTGTTCTTCTTTATCTGTCTATCTACTTGTATTAGCTCATAGCCAGTGGAGTTTGGTAGCCGCAGCTGTGATAGTCGGCTACTTTATCAATGGCATGTATGGTGGATATGGCGCAGTAATCAGCAGTTTGTATCCAACGGAAATCCGTGCGACGGCGAATAATTTCATTATGAATCTTGGACGAGCTGTTGGTGGTTTTTCTTCTATCGTCATCGGTTTCTTGATGGATCATTATAGTTTAACTGCCGTGATCTTGTTTTTGAGTGGTATTTACCTAGTCAGTCTGCTAGTTCTGACAACTATTACTGGTATTACAGAATTAAGAGAAAGCCTGCAGCATTAAAATTCGATGATATAAAGAACCAAAAGAGAGACTGATTAAAAAGTTATACTATAATAATAAAAATCTTCTGAAACATAAAAAATAGAAACTGGCGTTCCAGATAGTAAACCAAAAATAGCAGTTTACACGTCCATTTCGTCAGCTTCTCTTTTTTTATTTAGTCGGTTTCCTCTGCTCTTTTAGACGTCTTCAGTCATCCTTTCTCAAACAAATAGTACACCTCTTTTTCTTTTCGCAGTTTGTATCTTCCTTTTTTCAATTTTATTGAAAACTGTTTCGAATGTTTATGCTTTACATGGATTTTAAGTAGGATCTCCTCATGTTGCAAGCGATAGTTCCCGCCCTTTAAATCGGAAAACATGACTAATCCATATTCATCAGAAGCTTTCACGAATGGAACTTTTTCTCTAGTAATATAGTGTTTGCCGTTGAGTGTTTTTACAGAAAAGACCATTCCTTCGATTGGTCGTCCGTTTTTGTTCTTTACATAAAAAGATAAAGGATAGTTTCGCTTAGCGATGGCCAAAGAATCTAAATAAGCTATGATTAACCAAATTAAGCCGATCGATCCAAGTAGTATGCCAATAGTTAATGAAAAAAATTTCCATTTTTTCCATTGATCAATTCCTTGGATTGCTTTTTTTGCCTCTTTTGCATGATAAGGAATACGATGACCAGTCACAAGCAGTCGATGTGTATTGACCATGTAAGGAGTGCAGGTAAGCAAAGTCACGAGATCCCTACCTTTTTGGATACCCAAAGAATCTACTTCATCAGGTAAGACTACTTGGATTTTTTCTACTTGATATGCCAATGTCTTTCCATTGATCTGGATGAAAAATTGGTCTTCTTTCTTCAATTTAGGCAGATCTGTAAATAATTTTGCTTCTGGAAGACCACGATGCCCAGAAAGAACGGCATGGGTGCTTTTCCCGCCAGTCGGATAAGAGCTTCCTTCCAATAATGACGTTCCTTTTTGCAAAAATATCTCCGTTGTCTGATCAAATATGGGTAAACTGACATTGATTTTTGGGATTTCGATGACTCCAAGCATGTGTGCCATAAAAAAGGCATTACTAGGTAAATCTTTTAATACTTTTGCATCAACTGTCTGGTTGAAACTGGCTATCCCCAGTGATACATTTTTTTCTGCCAGCTGCTGGTTTTTCTTTGTCATTTTTTCTTGCTGTTTTTTTATTTCTGCTGAATTCTTTTTCGATGCTTGCTTTTGATAATGGATGATCATCTGCTGGGCAAGAAAATCATTCAGTGAATCTTCTACAAAAGGATAGGAAAAGATCCCGATCCCAACGACTAAAATGATTGCCATGAAGATGTCCAGTATTCTTATTCTGCTTTTTTTCATCATGTCCACCTGTTTTCTAATATGTATATGAAGAGGTTGTGAAATCAGCGTCTTGACCTGAGTATTAGAGAAGCAAACGGAAAAATAGTTCCTCATATTTTACTGTTTGTTGAGCTAATACCGAGGGTCAGCTGATTGAACACCGTTTAAGAAAGAGGTCGTGAGCCTGCCGTTCAGCTCTGAGTCACAAGGAACAATTTCAAAAAACAGCTTCTCATGTTTGATGAATATTATAACTTGTGACCGAGGAGTTGGTAGGAGAACACCATTTATGTGAGGTTGTGAAATCAGCGTCTTGACCTGAGTATTAGAGAAACAAACGGAAAAATAGTTCCTCATATTTTGCTATTTTTTAGAAGGAAAAGCTGTGACAAAAGTCTTATCACAGTCCCTTCTTCCGAATAGACGGTGTTCAAGAGACAGCCTATCGGCAATAAGGCACGATTTTGTAAAATATGAGGAGCTATTTTTCAAAATCGTGCCTTATTGCCGATAGGCTGAACATCTCTTTCACAACCTTTCTCCCCATCTGATTCACTGTCGTTTATTATCGTATGATTTTTGTTTCCAATAGTTTAAGCTTCTGTTTCTTGATGGCGTTTTTTGAAGTAGATCACTGCTCCTCCAACTAAAGCAGTACCTACCAAGATGAATACGATGATCCCCATACCACCAGTTGAAGGCAAGATTCCTTTAGGCTGGTTATCAATCGTTGTTTCATCAGAAGTTGTTGGATCATCATCTACTGTAAATTCAGTGTACGCTGCTTCATTCTTAGGTAACGCATAGCCTTTTGGTGCTTTTATTTCTTGTAGGCAGTACGTTCCTTGTTTCAGTCCTTCGATTGAAAGTTTCCCTTCTGAATCAGAAATCAATTTCACTTCTTCCCAGTCAGAACCTGAGACTTCACTTGACCAAGCATATTGGTATTCTCCTGAGACAAGGTTTGCTATTTTCTTCATCAATTTAACGGTTGGATCTTTTGCTCTTAGAATAGAAAATTCTGCCCCTCCTAATTTTTCTTGTGTGTTCACGTCTTGTTTGATGAAGTGGAAATCACCGTATTTTTGGACGTTTTCTACAGTAATCGTGTTATCTGTAGTTGTATTTTCCCGATTGACTACACCGGTTGGATTCCCAAGATTTGCTTGATCTGCCCCATGGATGATTCCGGTTGTTTGTTGCAATTTTCCGTTTTTTACTATAAAAGTAGTTTCTTTTTGTGGATCGGTTAATTGATAACCATCTGGTGCTTTTGTTTCAACTAAAGTATAATTGCCGTCTATTAATCCATTGACACTGATGGATCCTTCAGTATCAGTTGTGAATGTCAACGCTGACTCAGCAGGATCATAGAGAGCAACACCAGTGTTTTCATCAAAACCGGTCACGAATTGATTCTCTGAATTTTTGATCTGGAATTGCGCCCCTGCTAACTTATCTACCCCAGAAAAGTTCCCAGCTTTCTGGATTTTGATATTGCTTTCTTTGATGACATTTTTAGCATATAGATGAATCGTGTCTAAAGGTTTGTCAGGGTCTGATGAATTCGGATTATAAAAGGGTAAGCTTAACACGATATTTGGCGACGTTTCGACACCAGGCTTTGGTGTTTCTACAAAGACGTATACAGCATCTTTCCCATCAGATTTACCTGGAAGAGTCAGGTTAGCTAATCCTTCACCAGAAGTCGTTACACTTGCGAAGGGTGTAGCGTCTGCTGGAACTGCTGTGTCTTTACTTGGATAGTACGTAGCAGTGATGTCATATACATTGAATTCAACGCCGTTCAACGGTTCGCTATTTGGAAATGTCAATTCCGTTCCGTTGCTTATTTGATTTTCTGGTGCTGAAGTGAATTTCAATTTATGCAAATTAACCGTAACATTTTCTGGTGTAGGTGATACAGCTGCAGAAACATCTGCAGTTCCTAGGCCGAGAACGAAAGGAAGCAGCATGATAGCAGTTCCTAAAAACGTCCATATTTTTGTTTTGATGTTTTTCATTTTATTTCCCTCCTATTGTTTCCTTTTTGTTGTTTTTTATAAAACCAAGCTGTCCCTGTTGAAAGGACTAGCAACAACCCTAAAATTGAGAAACCTCCAAGCATCTCTTCGCTTGTTTTTGGAAAGCTTCTTCCACTTTTTTCATTTGATGGACCATTTGTCTGCATCTGAACTGGCGTTTTTCCATTATTCGTCGGATTTGCTTTTGGTTCGTTGATGATTTCCAATGGTATAGAATGAAGCGGATCATAACTGCCTTTTCCAACTTCAAAGAGAATGGTTGATTGACTCAATATATATCCTTTAGGCGGCTTGATCTCCACTAGTTCGTAACTTCCAAAAGACAAACCATGGACAGAAAATGTTCCATCTTTACTGGAAGTAAAAATCGTTGCTCTTGAATCATCTTTGGCTACCCAATGATTTATCCCGTTTTCTTGCGCTAAGTATTGGTCATTTTTTTTGACTAGAAATTGAGCATCTGCTAGTCTTTGTTTCGTTTGCCGATCCACTTTGACAAATTGTTTGCCTCCTGTTTGGATGGCAAGATGTGTTTCTACTGTTTGATTGTCAGTCGTCAAACGTACATCGTTATCAAATGTCGTTTTTTCACTGTTTTCTTTTAATGTCATTTGGTAACGAATCGTTAATTTTTCCCCAGCAAACGAACTGAGATCTTTTCCAGAATCTGATAAGACAAAACCATGTTTTGTTTTTTGTGTATGAAATGTATGAATCTTGTCTCCACCAATCAAAAAATCGATCGTTTCTGGTTCTAGCCATAACTGAGGATCAGCTGTATCTTTGATCGTATAGGTTCCTATCTCGTTGATGTTCTCAGGAATTGTTACGGTGATGAGATAAGGGACTTTATCCCCATCTGCAAAATCTGTCTGCTTATTCTCTACTGTTTTTGTTAATGTGAGTGCAGCAGGTATTTTTTGTTCGCTCTTTGGATACAAGTGGATGGTCGTCAATTTATGATTAGATGAATCTGTCACAGGAAGCACAACGACAAATGGTGCTGATTTTTCTTTTACTTGATCTGAAGTCTTTATTTCCGCAAATCGGTAAACAGCGTCACGACCTTGCTCATCTTTGTCCGATGCACTAAAAGAAGCAATACCCTCTTCCTCGTCTACTGTTTTTGTCACATTTTCTGCCAGTATTTTTTCACTATCACTTTTTTGTGCTAGTTTTCTTTGTGCGTCTTCCACACTACTTCCTTCTGACCGCAGCTTGTAAAATTCATCCGAGACATCATATATAGCGAAAGTAACGCCGTTCAACCCTTTTACTCCTTGAAAGTTATCTGGGATATTTATTCCGTCGTTTTGACTGATACTTGGCATCTTATTGCTTTCGAACATTCGATTATGCAAAGTAAATGTAATAGGTGATTCTCTAGCTGACACAGTCGGAGAACTTATAAAAAAGACCAGTAGGATAAAAAAGAGAACAGCAAATATATCCACACGTACATTTTTTGTTTTTTTCATCGCTGTTCACCTGCTTTTTTCTTACGATGGATAAAATAAAAGAAGCCAGAAAAAATAAAGATCATTCCTAAAAAGACAAAGGGCAGTAGACCTATCCCGCCTGTCGAAGGAAGCAAGAGAGTCGGATTGATCGTCAGCTTAGCAGTATCTGTTGCGGTAATCGTATAATTATTGTTTACAGTTTCTTCGCCTAAACTAATCGTTACTATTTGTGATCCAATATCTGTCCGGCTGTTAACTGTTAGGGTATAATCCAATGATTCGCCTAAGACAACACCGGTAACGTGGACATTTCCAACCGGAATCGAGTGACTTTGGGCATCATAATTAAAGGCAGCGTCATCGACAGTAATCACTGCGTTAGCTTTATAGATGGTATAAGTTCCTGATGTGTTGGCTATATCAGTAAATGACAACTTGGGATTTGCTGCTTTGACTTTGTCTATTCCGCTATTCGTTAGTTTAATTGTATAGCTGCCAGCATTAACCATATTTTTTGCTGATTGTGCATCTACTGTGTAATCCATACTGCTAAGTGCCACTTGTAGTGGAGTAAGCGAACTAGTGACACCCTCTGCTAGCTTGACATGGATTGACGGGACACCTGCTTTTCCATCATATGTCTTACTGTCACCGAGCTCTACCGCACCGCTGATTTGCTTAATCGTATAGACATCAGATGTCTGCACGATAGTAAATAAATAGTTTGTTCTGGCAGCTAGTTTAGCTAGTCCGCTTTTTGTCAATTGCCAAGACGTATAGGTTCCAATTTCAGTAGGCTCAGTTACTTCAACTCCCTTTTCATTCATCGCTTTGAAATCAGTTGGATTCCATGTGATTTGATCAATACTGAGATCATTGTTTAAAAGGGATGTTGATTCTGTTTTATCATTAAATGTATATTTAACGACCGGTACAACAGAAAGACCATCATAGTACTTACTGCCATTTGCATTGATTGATACTGTTGCATTTGTCTTATAATATAGGATGACTTCAGAAATCTGTTTTCCATTTGCGTCCTTTACGATTACATTTCCATTTGTATCTAAACTAGCTGAAACACTCATTGCTGATTGGTTCTTTGTTTCTGTCGCTGAAACAGCTGTAAAGGTATATCCGTTGATAGTAGGCGCATTAGTCGTCAGGTCTTGTGCGGCACTTCCGTAAGTAATATTCATCATTTTAAGAGGAGCAATCGTCTGTCCAAAATAGTCTTGGTACTTAATAGTGATTGGTGCTTGTTTACCTGTATAGGTCACCGTATTGACGTTACTTGCTAGAGCTGTGAGAGAACCGTTTGTTTGTGTAAAAGAATAGCCCGTTACTGCTGTTGGAGTGATAACCACTTTGTCACCCACATGGATTCCAGATAATGTAGTCCCGTACGTTCCGATTTTTGCTGCTCCACCATTGACTGTATAAGAAAAAGTTCCTGTCCGATTCGCATTGACCTGAACCGTCGCTGCTTGATAGGTTGGGAAAACTGAAACATTTCCCTTACCATCAACGATCTGCCCATTTTTGATCGAGTATCCTGTGAATGGAATATCATTTGCTAACTGTATACCGATTGAAAAAGTACTCATACCTCCTCCGGCAGGAAGCCCTCCCCATGTTGAGGGTGTAAAAGAATAACTTTTATCCGCATTGGGTGTAACTGAATCGATCGTATTTCCAGCGGTAGCCACCCCCATATAGATACTTTTTGGGAATGTGATAGTAGTACCATTTACTGTGGAGCCAATAAACAGATTATGGATATCTGGACGGTTATCAATAAAAGCGATTGCTTTGGTTACGCCTTGTAACGCAGTTTTATCCGCACTCATCGATCCGTTAACCGCAACAATGACTCCATCTTTGGCATATATCACTGTATATCCATCTGGTATGGTATGTCCGTTGAAATTCGCAGTGGCCGCAACAGTACTAAATGTCTGGCTTCTACCTGTTTCTGAATAAGCTTTCTCCCCTGCTGCTTTTGCTGCTGTGATTTCTTTTTCTGTCGGATCAATCAGTTGAGTCGAGGATGTGGTTGAGGTTGTCTCGTTGTTGCTAGACTGATTGGTGCTTTCTATGGACTGTATTTCAGAATAGGGTGGACTATTTGTCTCCTCTGTCGTTTGGTTAGCAAAATTTGACGTTTCTGTATAAACGTTTACATAAATACTTGATAAGCTCCCTAAGAAAGTAAAAATCAAGATGATCGAAATCATAATGGGATGTAAGTATTTTCTTTTAGATACAGCTTTGAGTCTAGAAACAAAATGTTTTTGACATATACGTTGGATTTTATTTTGAGTTTTCTTAATCATTTTCATCCCTCCTCTCAATAAAAAATCATCAAATAATCCTTTACACGTTATTCTAAATTTAATTTTTATTATTTTATTGATGTATAGAAAGTTTGGGGCTTTTTTTAGTCAAGTCCATAATCCTGTGTAAAATACTATACAATGTTTTACCGGTCTCTCATTGATCAAACTTAATATATTTTCTTGTAGAACTGAGCCATTCGTCATGAAGGTCCATAAGGACAGCTCCAATT